>JBOFKH010000215.1:0-2427 GCA_051657225.1 Alphaproteobacteria bacterium | reverse complement strand
TTTTTTTCTTTTTTGAAGCGAAATTTAGGGTATTTTTTACTCCTCTTAAATACTCTATGTAGCCACTTCCATAAATCTGGATTGAGTTCATCAAAACCCATCCAAATTTTTGTTAAAATTTTCAAAATTGACAAAATTTCTATACTTTGCTACAATAAAAAACAAACAAAAACAAATTATTACAGGAGACTATCGTGAAACAGAAAATTAAATCAGCCGCTTTTATGTTAAGCCTTGTTGCATTCACCCAAGCCAACGCTCTTCCCGGCACATTTTGCCCAGATGAAAATGATCTGCGAAGGGTTATCGGCCAAAATTTAGCTGGATTGACGAGCCTGCAGCCCCTTACCCTAAGGATCCAAAGCCAAGATGGGCGCCCCCGAACCTGGGAGGTTCGTAATCCCCAACTTTATCTTGGCAACTCTATGACCAACAGGCTTCCCCTGCAGGGGAATCATCCTTTGCTCCAAAGGGTGCGCGATATCGTGAACCAAGACCGGGTTGTCATGGACTACGATATGGCAGCCGTTACACCAGAGCAGCAGCAAAGTCTTGGGCTGCGAGCCCAAAATCCAACCTGGTGCTTGGTCCAATTTCCCCATGAGGGGACGGGACATAACGCTCTGGTATTCCGTCTTTTTTTGCCTGAAAGCACAAATGAAGATGCAAATTAAAGCTATACGAAAAAACGAGGCGCTTGGAAGATTCGCCAAGCGCCTCTGTTTGCCAGGCTCATCCCTTGTTTCAACCGAAAGAATTAACCCGCTCAGAAAGGGATGTTTTCTGAAGGCCAAAGTGCTCCCACGTTTCCTGGAGAGCCTCCACCAGTTGATTCACCATCTCAGGGGTATGCCTGGCAGAAGGCGTCAGGCGCAACCGCTCTGTTCCCTTGGGAACCGTTGGATAGTTAATGGGTTGCAAGTAAACATGGTGTTTGTTTAACAGATAGGCCGAAACATCTCGGCACAGCTTTGCATCCCCGATCAGAATGGGGATGATGTGGGTAGGGTTTTCAAAAAAAGGAATTTGGAGGCCTTTGAGATGTCTTTTAAGGGTTTGAACACAAACCTGCTGCCGAACTCTTTCAAGGCTGCTGTTTTTTAAGTGCTTTACAATTTCCAGGGTACCCGCCACCACCGCGGGGGGGAGGGCTGTTGTAAAAATAAACCCCGGCGCAAAGCTGCGGATGAAATCGACGCACGCTGTAGACGCTGCAACATACCCCCCAATGGTTCCAAAGGCTTTGCCAAGGGTTCCCTGGATGATATCCACCCGGTGAGCAAGCCCTTCTTGCTCTGCAATGCCACCCCCCCGTGAGCCGTAGAGCCCCACCGCATGCACCTCATCTAAAAACGTGAAGGCCTGGAAACGCTCAGCAAGGTCGAGCAGGGCGCCCAAAGGCACAACATCCCCCTCCATAGAATAGAGAGACTCACACACAATGATTTTGCTTGCGTTCGAAGGGGCTTCCGACAAAAGCTGTTCCAGATGCGCCATGTCATTGTGACGAAAAATCTTCTTTTCACAACGGCTGTTGCGGATACCCTGAATTAACGATGCATGATTCGCTTCATCTGAAAAAAAGAGGGAGTTGGGCAGGGACATGCCCAAGGTTTGAAGGGCTGTTTCATTGGCTACATAGCCTGATGTAAAAAGCAACGCTGCTTCTTTACCGTGGAGGTCTGCCAGCTCTTGCTCCAGCTCTTGGTGGAGAGGGTGGGTTCCAGAGATATTCCGAGTTCCCCCTGCGCTTAGGCCACCCTGGAAAGCCGTTTGCTGAAAAGCTTCGATAGCCGGCTGGAAAACATTCATCCCCAGATAGTCGTTTCCACACCAGACCACAATTTTCTGAGGCCCCGAAGGGCTTTCATAAATTGCTTCTGGAAAAGCTTCCGTAGAGCGGCGCAGGGGCAAAAAGACCCGATAGCGCTCTTCCCGACGAATGGCGTCTAGAGCGCTTTCAAAAAAAGTCTCAAATAAAGGCTTCATAGGGCGCTACTCAACGGTTAAAGCAAGGGGCGGGTGAAGCCCAAGATTATGCAAAAAGCTTTTAAGCCCGCTCAAAACGTCGCGCACAAACGAAATACCTTCCCCTTGAATACACGTTCGCAACACGGCCAGGGCCTCCTCTTGGGCTGCACCAGAACCGCTGATAGCATCCAAAATCAGCTCCGGGAATGATTTTGGGCGCGGATAAACTTTAACCAACGCATCAGGGCCAAGATGCGCCAATTGTTTTGCTTCCAGAATCGCATCGCCCAACCCCCCAAGCCTGTCAACCAGTTTTAGGTCATAGGCTTGTTGGCCTGTCCACACGCGGCCCTGGGCTGCTGCTCGGGCCTCTTCTGGCGTAAGCTTGCGTGCTGTAGCCGTCAGGGTCAGAAAATGACTGTAAAGCTGGCCCGCCCATTTGTCTAAAAGCTTAAA
>JBOFKH010000214.1:0-7413 GCA_051657225.1 Alphaproteobacteria bacterium | reverse complement strand
AAAAGGGTTCCGCTCATCAAAAGCTGAAGCACCGCTAGTTGGGAGGCAGCTGCCCAGTCCATTTCAAAATGCAGAGCCTGATACATCGCCACCTCCAGGGTTGTATTTCCGGGAAGCCCCCCAAGGACGAGCACGATTGTAAAGCTTTTCAGGCATTGCATAAAAACCAAAAAAAAACTTCTGGAAATTTCTTTTCGGATAACAGGGTAATAAACCCACCGCAGGCGATCTCGATACTCCATCCCACAGGCTAATGAAAGGGTTTCATAGCTTCTGGGGAGGGCATCCAGGGCTTCAAAAAATAAACGCAACACATAAGGAACATAATAAAAAATGTAACACAGGATGATGCCTTCCAAACCGTACAAAAACGTTGTGTAGGTTGTGCCTGTGAGCCTAAAAAGCCAAGAGATCATCCCGTTTTGTCCAAACACGATCACAAGGGAAAGGCAGCCCACAATGCTGGGCAGAAAAAACGGCAATTCAAGGATTTTTCGTAAAAATTTCCCCCCCAGCGTATGGCGGATTTTATAAAGGGTCCCGAGTAGGACTAAGGCAATGCATACGCTGAAAAAAGCGCCCATTCCTGCTTGGTAGAGAGAGAAAAAAGCCACCCGCAGGTGATAGATATTCTGGAACGTTCCCTTGCCCAAAAGGGGCCAGGGGGTATGCAAAAATCCCAGCCAAAAACCACCCCCTAGCATTAAGAGAAGTGCTAAAGGAAGCAGCAAAATTCTTTTTTTAATTATGTTTAGCATGTCACGTCAGGCAGTCTGTTATGATCTGATCATGAAGATAAAGCTTCCAGCCACTCTTGAATCCAATCTTTTTTATGTTTTTGAATTTTTTCAGAAGAAAGGGAGGGCAAAACGTTGACGGTTTTTTTAAATGGTCTGGGAAGTGGTTCTTCAAGCTCCACAACAGGATAGGCCCAATTATGATAAGCCATTTCCTTTTGAATGGGCTGAGATGTTAGAAATTCTAGAAATTTTTTTGCAAAAAACGGCTGTTGGGTTGTCTTTAAAATAGCTGCCGTGTAGATGTCTAGGTAATGCCCTTCTTGAAAAGGGGCTGCATGGATGTCGTGCCTTTTTTCTTCCAGGTGGTGATAGATAGGACCAGTTGTATGACTTAATACAACAGGCGCTTCGCCTTTGAGAAACAGCGCATAAGCCTCAGACCAGCCCTTTGTGACAGTCAAAATTTTAGGCTTTAAACGCTTCCAATAGTCCTTAGCTTTATCCCTATAAACCTGCTTAATCCATAGGAGTAATCCAAACCCTGGGCTGCTCGTTCGAGGGTCCATGATCACCACTTTGCCTGGCATCTCAAAAAGCGCTTCAAAAGAGTTGGGAACTTTCCCTTCGGCGAAAGCTTTTTCATGGTAAACAAAGCTTAGAAGCGTATAGCTGATAGGTATAACGTGAGTGTCCGTCCAAGGCACCTCAAGTTTAAAATTAGAAAAGGGGATGCCCGGCTCAAGCAAGAGCGCTTTTTTCTTTTCCTCTGGTAGAGATTGAAAAAAATCATAGGTCACTTCCACCAACACGTCAGGCTTTTCTCCCAGCTTGTCTAATGTTGCAATGGCATTCATAGGGTTTGTCCCTGTGTAATATTCAATTTTACAAGGATAGGTTGCTTCAAAACGCTCTTTGACGGATGTCCCCGGACCTTTTAGAAAATTTTTCGTGGCGTAAATTTTCAACACGGGGAGGTTTTTAGAGGGCTCAGCGCAAAGAGCCTTCGTGCAAAAGCTACTCAAAAAGCCTAGAACCAGAAAAAACAAGCGAAACACCATGTGGTCAATAAACTCTTTGGGCTTTAAGGATACCAATACGCTTCAATCCAGGGGGCTGGGCGGGTATATTTACGAATGCTTCCAAAAAAACCGCCTTGGGCTGCCTCAGGTGGATTAGGTAAGCCATGAAACACCACAATCTTACAGTTTTTGGGAAGGATGGGTTGTTTTATATAACGCATCAGGCCCCGCGGCGTGCAATGCCGCTTAAAGCTTTGGCACCACTGCGTGGGCCAAAAATCAATATCACCTATTTTTTTGGACAAAAAAATCTGCTCATTTTCGTAAGCTGTTAAAACTTCTTGTGAGTTTCGTGTATAGGCCTCTAAAACATCCGCGTGCTCCCCCACGGTGAAGCAATAGACAGAAGAATTTCCAATGCCGCGTCCCATCTGGGTCCAATTTTCGATGATGGAAAATTTGGGAGAATGGGTAAAAAAAGCATCGATGGAATCAACAATCACAACATCCAGATCTAAAAAAAGGGTTTTTCCCTTAAGATCAGCCAATTTTTTAGAAAACATTCCCAATTTCCGCCAAGGGGAGATGTCATAGGGAGAGGGAACCGTTATGTCTGGAAGGGGCAAGATTTCAACATCGTCACGAATGCCCGTTGGATCATCCGTAAAGCACACAAAACGGTGGGGGAGGGAGAGATGTCGCCCGACCATGCCTTTTAATACATTGACATAGTGAGACGTGTACCTGTCTCCCCATTTCATGCACACAACGTTAACAAGTTCTTGCATCAGCCAGCTCTTTTAATCATTTGATTCAACCCTATGGGATAAACCATACTGGGAAATTAAAAAAAGTAAAACGCTTTGTTGAAAAGGAGCACGTTTATAGAAAATACATCTGGTAAAAAAATTTACATAGGAATTGTCTTTCCATTTTCTCCATTGCCATTCCCGGTTCCTCTTTGTCATTCCCGCGGAGGCGGGAATCCAGTGCAACCCTTTAAAAAGTTTAAAAAAATGCCATAGAATCTGAAAGATGCAGTTCTTTTGTGTACAAATCTCTCCAATCTGGGTTTTGCTCTTCTATAAGTCGCAGTTTCCAGGCTCTATTCCATTTTTTAATACACTTTTCCCTATAAATCGCATCATTAATACCTTGAAATTCCTCCACATAAACAAGATGGGCAGTCGCGTACTTTTTCGTAAAGCCTTCAATTAAGCTTTCTTTATGTTCATGAACACGACGGGATAAGTTGCTTGTCACGCCAATATAAAGGGTTCCGTTTCTTTTAGAGGCCAGAATATACACCCAGTAGCGCTTCATTTGTTACCTTTTTTGTATGTTTCTGGATTCCCGCCTGCGCGGGAATGACACAATGGGGCGGGAAGGACAACAAAAAGCGGGAATATTTTTTATCAGACGCAAGCTACACCAACTCTGTTTGCTCCAGCGTCATCTCTGGAAAAGTTTGTTTAGCTTTTTGAAGTAGCGGCGTTGCTAAGGCTTGGTTAACAAGATCTGCTTTGTGCTGGTTGGCTTGTTCTGCAAGGGTAGGAGGGCACGTTTCCGCATGAGTTGTGAGGATGTTCCAAGTAATGCCTGTCTCTTGTTTCAGGAACTGTTTGAGCTGGGGTAACAAATCTGAAGGGGCTGACGGTTTGAGGTTCAGGTGAAGCTCTCCCCAAGACCAGCGGATGAGGTGCACGAATTCCTTCAGATGTGTGCACAGCAACCCTTCCCGCTTGTGGGCTGCCAGGGCAACCAAATCTTCGAAGGAGGCGAGGGTGGTAGCGGTAGTTGGTACTGAGGAAGATAGAGCCTTTGGTAGTCGAATCTCTGGTTGGCGCGGCGCCTTGCCTGCAAGGGACTGGGCCAGGGCTTCAGGGGTTGGGAAATGAGCCATATGGGCGATGCGCAGCAGCACCATTTCAAGGGCTTGTAGGGGGAAGTTTGCGTCTTTCACCTCACCTCTGCCTTTCAGAAGCATTTGCCAGATTCTCCCCAGGTGGGCCAGGCTGAGTTCTCCAGCAGCCATTTTTTTCAAGGCATCCAGGGTTTCTTCTGAGGAAACGGTGGCCAGCTGAAGGGAGGAGGCTGCTTTGTGGAGGGATAGCTGATGGGATAAGTCAAGCAAATCTTCCAACAAAAGCAAAGGGTCTGCACCGTTTTGATAGAGCTCTCGGGCTAGGCGAAGGGTTTCTTCGATTTGTCCTTGCAGCAGGTGCTTGAACAACTCGAGGAAAGGCTTCCGGTCCACCAAACCCAGCATGGTTTGAACGGCTTGAAAGCTGACATGGGGGAGGAAGGATGCAGCAGCCTCGCTGTCTTGTGCCATTAAAATGGCCTGATCCAAGAGGGAAAGCGCATCTCTCACGGAGCCATCTGCGGCGTGGGCGATGGCCCGCAGCGCTTCAGCATCAACCGTAACCCGTTCTTTTTCACAAACCTGCTCTAAATAGGCTTGCAAAGCGGTGGGCTGAATGCGACGGAGGTCAAAGCGCAAACACCGAGACAGGATAGTTGCCGGAACCCTTTGAATTTCTGTGGTGGCAAAAAGGAATTTCACGTGGGCGGGGGGTTCTTCCAGGGTTTTTAACAACGCGTTAAACGCACTTTTCGAAAGCATGTGAACTTCGTCAATGATGAAGACTTTATAGCGTCCCGCTAGAGCCCGATAGCGGGAAGCCTCAATCACCTCCCGCATGTCCTCAACCCCTGTGTGGCTGGCGGCATCCATCTCGATGATATCAAAATGGCGCCCCTGGGCAAGCGCCTGGCAAGACTCACAAGCCCCGCACGGCTCTACGCTTGAGGACTTGTCTGCAGTGCAGTTGAGGGCCTTTGCCACCAGCCGAGCGAGGGTGGTTTTTCCAACGCCTCGAATCCCTGTGAAGATGAACCCATGGCCCAGCTTTTGTTGTTGCAGCCCATTTTTAAGGAGCAAAACGGTGGTTTCCTGGCCGATGACGTCTGAGAATTGTTGAGGGCGATAGGCCCGGGCCAAAACCCGGTAAGGAGAGGCGTGGGAAGGCGCTGAGGCGAGATTCTCCCCCACCGCTTCCTCCATCGTAAATAGGGTTGATAGTTCTTGGGACATCGCGCGTTCCTCCTCGTCTAGCCGTTCGTCTTGAACAAAGAACTACTCTAGCAGAATTTTTAACGGCGATGAATAGTGATACCAAGTCCCATTTTTAATTGATCTAAACGCTTGAGTCGGGACTCGGCTTTGCGCATGTACTTCCAAGTACACTCGGCAAAGCCCAACCCTCCCAAGCATTCACCTAAATTAATTTGGGATTTGGTATGAGAAGATAACTAGTCCTGTTGGAACTCAATGCCACCATCTGTAATGATGGCTTTAACCCTAAAAACGATATCTAATGGGTGAAGACTGATGCAAGCTTCTTTGTTCCATGCTGCGCCATTGGGTTTGCTGGTGCCAGGGGTTTTTATTTGCGATCGGATAACGTATTTGAAGGGATTACCTTTGCACATCTCTTGGGTATCGCGAACAGAGATCACCGTTCCATCTGAAAGTGTGATGTTTTGTTGGAGTTGCATAAACGGTCCACCCATGCCATCGGGTTTAAATTCCCCATTAGGAGCAATCGTCTTTTCTCCAGCTCCTCTAGAAACTTCGTCCAAGGTAATAGGCTTAGACGATTTATTCCAATACCTAACATACATAAGCGCGTTTGAGGCACAGGTTGTGCTTAAAAAAAACACACAAGCCGCTAACATTTTTTTTCGTACTGACATCATGAAATTTAACCTAATAAATTGATTTTATAGGTTTATTTTCGATTGAAAGGGTTAAAAAAAGGTAAAAACGTTAGGGATGCTTTTTCTGGACCAGCCCCTGGGTCCAGCCACCTCCCAGGGCTTTATAAAGCTTGAGCTGCTCAAGAAGCGCTTTAAGGCGGGCTTCAAGGCTTTGTTGGCGTGTTTGGAGCCAGAGCATCTTTGCTTTCAAAAGCTCCACCCGGCTGGTAACACCCTGTTGATGACGCGCCTGCTGGAGGTGATAATTTTTTTGCTGGGCTGATTGGATTTTGACCTGTTGCTGGTAGGAAGAGAGGGTTTTTTGGGATCCAACCAGGGCGTCCTCTGTTTCTTGGAACGCTACCTGAAGGGTCTCGAGGTAGGCAAGAAGGGCCTCTTGGTGTTCTGCCTCAGCGGCGCGTACTTCCTGCTGAATTCTTCCTCCGTGGAAAAGAGGGGCTGTTAACCCTCCCCCAAACCCGCCGCTAAAGGCACGTTTGGTGAGGAGCGTACCGCTGTGAAGGGATTCAAACCCCAAAAAAGCAAGCAGGTTGATTTGAGGGAAAAATTGCGCTTCCGCAACCCCAACATCTGCGTTTCGTGCCCTCAGTTCTTGTTCAGCCCGCTCAATATCTGGGCGCTGTTTCAGCAAATGGGAGGGCAGTGCTTGGGTTTTTACTTCCGGAAGATGGATTTGCTCCAGGGATTTCCCTCGCGCAATGGGGGAAGGGTTACGCCCCAGCAAAACGCAAAGTGCGTTTTCTTCTTGGGCAACTTGATGCTGCAGCTTTGAGACGCCTTGGGCAGCCTGGGCCGTGCTTGTCACAGCCTCTTGCACGTCGAGAGATGAGGAAAAGCCTTCTTGAAAGCGGCGCTGAACAAGGCGTTCATGTTCCCTTGAAAGGGCCAGAAGCTCTTGGGAAAGGGCCAAAGCCCCGTCCAGGGCCCGCAGCGTGAAATAGCGTTGAGCGACAGCGGTCACCACCGTTAGCAGCACAATTTTTTGAGAAGCTTTTTCGGCGAGCAACGTTGCAAGGGCTGATTCTTCTTGCCGTTGCACCCGTCCCCAAAAATCGATTTCATAGGAGAGGTTGATGAACCCTTGGTGTTCCCACAGATAGGGATTTTGAGCAGATCCCCCCATTCTGGTTTCTTGGGATATTTTTGAGCGTTGAACCTGGGCAGAAAGATCTACCTGGGGTAAATAGCTGCTTTGGGCTACACTCAATAGAGCTTCATATTTTTTCACCTGTTGGGCAGATCGTTGGAGGCTTTTATTTTCTTGGGCTGCTGTGTTAATGAGGGCGGTGAGCTGAGGGTCTTGAAAACGCTCCCACCAGGCCTGATGGCCTAACCCTGTGGGGGTGCCTGTAACACCTGGCGTTCGCCATGTGCTTGGTATATCAGCCTGAGGAGATGTATAATCGTTGCCAACGCGCAAGCACCCTGCCAGCAAAAAGGACAGGGGTAAAGCAAGCTTTTTAGCAGGGAATCTACGATTGAGGGAGATTAGCTTTAGCATGGTTCGCTTCTTTAGATTTTAAATTTTTTTGCATGAATTCGCTGAGCCTTTGGAACAGCACATAAAAAAGGGGGATAAAAAAGAGCGCGAGGGAGCTGGCCAGCACCATGCCTCCGATAAGCCCCGTTCCGATAGAATGGCGTCCATTGGCCCCTGCGCCAGAGCTCAAAACGAGGGGAACTGCTCCCAAAATGAAAGCGAGGGATGTCATGAGAATGGGGCGAAACCGCAGGCGAGCTGCCTCAATGGCTGCCTCCACAATGGAAAGGCCCTCTGCACGTTTGATGATGGCGAACTCCACGATGAGGATGGAGTTTTTGGCGGAAAGCCCTACAAGGGTTAAGAGACCTATTTGAAAATAGATATCGTT
>JBOFKH010000213.1:0-2074 GCA_051657225.1 Alphaproteobacteria bacterium | reverse complement strand
GTAGGCATCCAGACCGGATTACAAAAATCCAGGCATTACTTGATAAAATTGAGGCATTACAAGAGCTTGAGGATGATATATCGCCAGACACAATAGACGAAATTGGTATAGCCAGTCGAGAAAGCTATCTTGAAGGCTCAGAGTCTTACCATGCCAATGCTCAATCATTAAGGGACAATGCGAGACGAGAGAAGATGGGCGGGTTTCGTCAAGACATCCGGCGTTACCTTGATCCGCATGGGTATTTAGCCCGCGTGAAAGGGGTGGGGAGGGCGATCGATGGAGCCTAGTTTGTCTCCAGAAGAGGGCGATAAAGCTACTGAAATCACAATGAAGGATTTCAAAAAAGCTTTGTCTACCGCAAAAGGCGATTCTAAGTTATTAATTGAAGCAGAGATTGATCGGGATGAGAAAAATAGAAAAGTGGTCTGAACTTATTGATGGTTGCTATTACATACTGTTTGATGATTTAAATGGTGAGTGTAGTATAGAAAAATATGTAGCTGGAGAATATCCAAATTCTTTTGAAAAAAGCTTAATTTATGGAGAGATTGAAATTCCATCAGAAATAAAAGAAAAGTCTGAATTAATTCAAAAACAAATCTTAGAAGAAAAGTCTAGTTTCTCTTATATACAGAAAACTGCGCTTTTAGAACAGCTTGATGATGCTTACCTGCAAAAAGAAAAACTTTGGACATCCGTTAATACTTTAAAGGAAAAATTTACTCCATTAAAGCGACAATACGAACTTGGGCAGGAAGCTTTATTGAAGCTTGATAAAAAAATCGCTATTCTAGAAAATTATCTTTCAAAGCTGTAAATGAATTGTTTATTGAAGGAATTGAAGTAAATCATGGCGATAAAACATAACCCACTCGATCAGCGCGGCATAACGCCATCTGGCAAACGCTGGGAAATTATGCCCATTCCCGAGCCAGATGTTGATACGATTTATTGGGATTTAAGGCCCATTACAGGAGCAGAGAAAACAGGGAGTCAACCTAAATGAGATTCTGGGAATCGCATTGTTACCAAGGCTGCAAAGTTGGCGAATGCGTCAAGGATGGCCCCCCATTCCCCGGCGGCATGGCTGTTGGGGAAATATACACCTTGCCTGTGTATATTCCAACTGAATCTGAACTTGTGGAAGTGGGGATGAAGCGTATTGAAGTCTCAGAAGATTCATCGAATCACGGGAAGATTTTAAACGCAAAATTCAGAAAGCGATCGGTTCGTCAGCGAGGTGTTTTGTTTTCTCAATTTTTTGCTTGGGAGCGTTTAAGCTAATGGCGGCAAAAATTAAAGGATATTATTTCAAGGACAAAAAAACAGGCAAAAAACGAAACACAGCCGTTTTCGCCACAAGCGCGGGGGCAGCAAAGAAGAAGTTGCGTAGACCCTCAGCAGAGAATGCGGTAGTTTATTCGGTGCGCACTCCAAAAGCAGGCGAGACCAAAGGTGGGAAATGGTCTAGGGTTCGGGCTGATGGCAAGTCGCCAAAAAAATCTAAGTATGGCAAAGGTCGTGGTTTTGGGCCAAAACGTTGATTCGCCCAGGCAAAATTACCTACAACCCAAGAACAGGTCGATACCATAGTGAGTTCGGCGGTTTTTTAAGTGCGGCTGACCTGAAAGGTGTAATTAGCGAAGAGCGATCGCGTCTTGAGGCAACGCTATTAAAAATTACACAAGGATACCTGGATGGGACCAAGCCAACGCAGGAATGGCAGCGACAGACCATTCAGGCCATCAAGGAATCAAATCTGAGGGCGATGACGATCGCAGCGGGTGGCAAAGCTGCATTAAACCAGATTCCACACAACAATTTTTATTTTCAACAAGTCCGCGCCAGTCTTAAGGAAACGATGGCGGGACTAATACAAATGACTGAAATGCATCAGAACGGCGAACGAACCGATGGGCAGATTATTGGGTGGATGAAATATAAATCGTCATCCGTTTTTAAGGCATTTTCCCAGGCTGAGCAATTGACAAGATTAGGGAGTCAAGGCGCGAATGAAGCATGGCGGTCTGTAGACCCATCCGCCAAACATTGTCCTAGTTGCCCAAAATAT
>JBOFKH010000212.1:0-2733 GCA_051657225.1 Alphaproteobacteria bacterium | reverse complement strand
CGCGCTTCCCATTGTAGGGGGGGCGCATGTTTACAAAGCGAACCCTTTGGTGATTGAAGCTTTGAAAGCTGCAAACACCCTCGTATCAGAAAAACCGTTGCGCCACAGTTATCCTCACTCTTGGCGTTCTAAAACACCCCTTATCTACCGCACAACATCCCAATGGTTCGTCTCCATGGATGGACAAGGAAAGCTTCGAGAAAAGGCCTTGAAAGCTATTGAAGCAGTTGCATGGTATCCTCCTCAAGCCAAAAATCGAATTAAAGCCATGGTGGAAGGTCGGCCAGACTGGTGTTTGTCTCGCCAGCGGGCTTGGGGGGTTCCTCTCACGTTGTTTGTGCATAAACAAACTCAAACTTTGCTCCAAGATCCCCGGGTCCACCAAAAAATCCTTGAGATTATCCGCCAAGAAGGAACAGAAGCTTGGTTTTCCCTTGCCTCTGAGCGTTTCTTGGAACCTTTCTACAGTCCTGATGATTACGAAAAAGTGACAGATATTCTGGATGTGTGGTTTGATTCTGGCGTCACCCATGCCTTTGTTTTGCAGGATAGGCAAGAGCTCCAGTGGCCAGCCTCCCTTTATTTGGAGGGGTCTGACCAGCACCGTGGATGGTTTCAGTCTTCTCTATTGACGGCTTGTGCCCTTCACGGCCAGGCACCCTATCAGAGCGTTGTTACCCATGGATTTGTGGTGAATGACCAAGGCCATAAGATGTCAAAGTCTGCAGGCAATGCAACCTCTCCCCAACAGTTGACAGATGAACTTGGGGCAGACCTATTGCGCCTGTGGGTGGTTTCCGTGGATAGCCAAGAGGACATGCGCATTGGTCCTGACATTTTGAAGCACCTTCAAGATCTCTATCGCCGCCTGCGCAATACATTACGGTACCTGTTGGGAGCTATAGACGGTTTTTCACAAGAAGAGAGCATTCTTTTTGAGAACATGCCAGCGCTGGAACAGTGGATTTTCCACCGGCTCAAATCTTTGGATACTGAATTACGCAAGGCCCACGAAGGCTACCGATTCCAGTCTGTTTTTCAAGAAATTCACCAATTTTGCGCAGTCGATTTATCAGCTTTTTATCTAGATTTGCGCAAAGATAGCCTCTACTGTGATGCAGGAGCAACCCTGAAGCGCCGCGCTGCTCGCACTGTGATGCTCAAGATCTTGGAATGCCTCTGCCAGTGGCTTGCCCCCTTGCTGCCTTTCACCACAGAAGAAGCCTGGCAGGCTTTTAAAGGCCCTGAAACCAGCGTCCACCTAGAGGCATTTCCAGCATTGCCGGACGCATGGCTACAGCCTTCCCTTGGCGAAACATATCAGACGCTGCGCCACCTTCGTCAAGCAGTAACTGGCGCGCTAGAGCTGGCCAGAGCGAGCAAAAAAATAGGATCTAGCCTCCAAGCATCAGCCACAGTCTATATCAGCCCCACCTATCAACCTGCTTTCAAGCAGCTTGATTTTGCAGAATTTTGTCTGACTTCAGAAGCAAAGTTGGTATGGACCGACACCATCCCCGCTGACGCTTACCAACTTTGTGAAATTGAAGGCGTTGGGGTGACTGTTGAGATGGCTTCCGGTGAAAAATGTCTCCGTTGTTGGAAAGTATTACCTGAAGTTTCCCAAAACGCCGGCAAGCTTTGCACGCGATGCGAGAGGGCTGTAGAGCGACTATAGGGGTTACTCGCTAACGGAATAAGTTGATGGATCTGCCCCGTCTTTGGAAATCTGAAAAATGAAGCCGCTATAACGCACCGTGTTGCTGTTTTGAACTTCCGGATCTTCATGAAGACGCAAAATCTACTCCAATCCAAAACCCACCCAAGGCGTTGGGGCTGCCCCCACCAGGTGACCAAAACATGTGCTCGCAACATCTATCGAAAATAAAATTGACAATATAGAAAATAAAAGTAACTATATGACAAATATTATTTTTTTCTAAAGGAATAAGAAAAAATGAACCCTTCTGCAAAATCTTTTATGTACGCGTATTCTGCCTTGCTTTTGTTGAATGCATCTTTTGCCATGCCGGGGAAAGAAGAAGCCCAAGCAGAAGCCCAAGAACCAGCGGCACCTCAAGTCATTTCGAAAAAAGATGCTCAAGAAAACCAGTTTGCTGTAGCTCCCATACAATGTCTTCCAGACAGCATGTTCTCGGAAATTTTTAAGCATTTATCTTCTAGAGATCAGCTCAGCTTCACCCAAACGAATAAAAAATTCAGGGGGCTTATGAAAGTTATTAACAGTTTTACAGCAAGAGAGCTACCAAACGATCAAGTGATTTCTCCTGAATGCTATCAATGGCTTAAGAAGCTGACAAGTCTCTCCAGGTTAACCTTGGGTAACACCCAAAAATTTTATGATTCTGAACTAAAATTAACTGTCTCCTTTAGCGACCTTCAAACGTTTTTACAGGACAGCAAATTAAGCTTCTTTAGTTTTAAAAATAACTTTGTTGGAGGCTGTATTGGACAAGCTTCTGAAGAATTTCATAACCTTATAGGAAGCCTTCCCAACACGTTGCAAGAGCTTGACTTAAGCAACAACACTATATGGGGTGAGCCTTCCTTTATTAAGGGTATCCTAGAAAAATTGGCTCTCAAGCCAAATCTTCGTGTGTTAAGGCTTTCTTACAACCATGATTTGGGAGATGGCCTTTGGCAAGAATCTGCAATCCTTCAAGCTTTGACTCAAACGCGTATCGAAAAACTTCACCTGGAACACACATCTTT
>JBOFKH010000211.1:0-5811 GCA_051657225.1 Alphaproteobacteria bacterium | reverse complement strand
CTGTTTTTCAAAAAAATCAGCATACCCTTTTACGAATCAAACTTAAAGCTTCCCCAATATTTTTGGTTTGTAGCTTTGAAACGCCGGTATCGCTCGCAAATTGTCCCCACTTCTCGGTTGCGGCTAAAACCTGATGGAGAATCTCCAAGGCTTTGTCTCGCCTGATGCTGCACGTGTCGGCTAACCTTAATAAATGATCTTGGGTGGGGTTTTTCCCCTCGCCCATAACCATCGTAGCGTGCTTCCTCCCAGGGCCAGAGGAAAACGTTAAGTCATAAGCTGGCGACACCGTCCAATTGCCTTCTGCATCCATTAAAAATGAAAAATTTTTAGCGTGATCATCACGGTTATGGCTCAAGACATTAAAGACAGCCTGCCTGAATTGCGCTTCGCATTGCCGCACATCTTTGGTCAAATAGAGCGTTGCCTTCATGATGCTTTCATAATCAAGAGAGGGCTCTCGGTGATCTGTGTGAAGGAGGCCCCCAACGGTGTGCATATGAATACGCTTGCCAGCCTTTCGGTCAAAGCGCTTGACGCCAAAAAACCCGGGCCCCTTCCTTGAGGGGAAAAGCTTTGCCTTTGGCAGCGTAAGGCCCGCATCTTTTGCCATCAGATGGTAAGCATATTCAATGGCACCTAGATCTTTAGGATCAAGGCTGGAGCTAAATTTAATCAGCCAGTCCTCGTCGCCCATGGGTAACAAAACCTTAGGGCGAGCTCCACTTGAGGATCCAGCTAAAATCAGCAACTCATCCACATAAGCATCCTGCTCATCTAGGGTTGCTTGGATTTCGTTGTCAATTTCATCTAAATCCTTGAGGGAGCTTAAAGCAGAGCTTGGATTTCCAGGCTCAAAGGCAAGGGCCCCCATCCCCCTGGTTCCAACAAAACAAAGTCGGTCAAGGGGCGAAAGGGTTCCGGGATTAAACCCAGCATGCATTAATTTGCGGTCTAGAAGCAGCCGTCCCCACCCATCCGGCAGACTGTCATGAAACACACCAAACAGCCCTTCAAATGTGCGATCTGTTGACGCTATGACGCCTGTTTTGAGCGGCAAGTGAAAGGGAGATAATTCAAATTTTAATGGGATAAAAGCTGCATCATATTCAAAAAAGAGTTGCCTATTTTTAAGCAACAGCCTCCCCATAAGCTGCCTTTTAGCGGAGCCGTTATAATAAACGTAAACAAGATGTTGGGAGGGCGCGCTCATTGTCTACCTCTTTTCCTCGTCTCATTTTTGATCAGATCGTCAAGTGATGCGGCTTTTTCAGGGCTTTTGGGCTCAAACAGCACCTCAAAATCCCCCATACACCCAAGGACCAAAGCCAATTTGAGCAAAGATTCCAAAGAAATTTGCCCCGTTTGTTCAAATTTTTTTAAAGCGCCATAACTGACTCCTGACTTTTCTGATAAGGTCTGTTGGCTTAAATTGAGCTCAAGCCGTAAAGCGCGCGCTTGACTTGCTATTGCCTTTTGCATTTCTTGGGGCGTTAACATTTTAATTGCTATCATAATATCTCTTATAATAAAAAAAGTATCATAATAGCTATTATAATATCCCTTGTATAAAAAATTAAGCTGCGGAGCTTCCGACAACAACTCCCGGGATGTTTCTGCTCAAAAGGTTGAAATGAAAGGGTGTGGCTTCTCAGCTGCGAGGGGAATGATAAGGTTTTCCAAGCATCGCTCCTCGGGGGGCGCACCAGGCCAAATTTAGCATGAAGTCGCGATTGTTGAAGCGTTGTTGAAGCTCCAGGGCAATGCACAAAAAAAGGCCACCCCAAGGTGAGGTGGCCCAAGTTGAAGTGTTCCCCCAGAAGGAAAACACTTCTTTTCCCTAAAAGGGAGGTTATTGGTTGTTTGGATTGCCTTGCTGAGCTGAAGCTTGAGCGTTTTCGACTTCTCCTTCTCCTTCTCCTTCTCCTTCTCCTTCTCCTTCTCCTTCTTCTGCTTCTTCAAATGCAGCCAAAATATTGGCGAGTTTCTCTTTATCAGAACCATCAGATCCATTAATTTCAGCAAATTTAGCCTTGATGCCTTCTAATGTGTGTGCTTCTGCTTCTGCTGCTGCTTCTGCTTCTGCTGCTGCTTTTTTAGCTGCTGACAATTGCGCTGTTAAAGCTTTGATTAATTGTTCAGCCTCTTCTGTCTGCTTTTTCAGATCTGCTTGAAGTTTTGTAATCATAGCTTTACTTTTCGCCAATGCTTGGTCTTTATCTGCTTCAGATGGTTTTTTTGCTATGAGACCAACTGCCTTATCTGCCTCTTCTTGAGCTTTTTTTGCAAATTCAACTAAATTTGTGGGCTTAGCTGCAGTCTTTGAAGGTCGTTTCTCTTCAACAGCGGTTTCAGGAGTTTTCTTTTCTTCAACAGAGGTTTTAGAAGCTTTGTTTGCTTCAGTTTTCTTTTTTGCCTCTTGTGCTAATTTGATAACTTCAAGTTTACTAAGCGCTTTCGTAGGATTTTTTGAGGTTTGTTTGTCATCTTCTTGCACAGGCATTGCAAAAGCAACAGAGCTTCCAACCGCTGTAAGAAGGGAAAGCATGGCTAATTTTTTATTGATATTCATAAGGTTATCTCCATAAGTTTGTTTCGTCATCAGGTCTACACTTAAAACGCCCAATTGACAATTAAAAAAATCAAAAAGACCTATTTTTTAGACTAAAAACAGAATCTTTTTTAAATTAAGGATTTCTGGGCAAGAAAGCCTACAGCTTTTCAGCCAAAAGTTTTCTTGCCCAAGCCATTTATACAAAGGCTTTACTGCCTAAACGCATCGTTTAGAATGTGTAAGCAATACGCAACATTGCAGCGTGAGAGGTTGGTTTTCCGTTTTTGATATTTAAGCTATCAGTTGGGCTGATAGGATTTATGCCATTGTGAAGTGTTTTGCTTTTAACGTCCTTGTACGTGGTATAGGTGTAAGCAAGGCCTGCCATCACATTACGGGACACTTTCAAGTCAATCCCAGCCCCTACCAAAAAGCCGTTTGCACGCTTAGAATCTTTAACCATTTTAAAGCTGCCATCCAGTGTGCCCAGCTCAAATTTACTGCTGGCAAATCCTACTTTTACGTAAGGGAGTGCGTTGTTCATGGCAACACCTAAGCGAAATGCAAGCTCTAAAGTATCTTTCTTCTTATGGTTATATGCTAGACCCAACGTGTCATTCTTGTACGTGAATTTTTCACCTGAGAGCAGATAAGCAGCTTCAAGGCCTAAATAAACCCTGCTGGCTCCCATTTCTTTACCATATCCAGCAAAAATGCCGCCGGTTGCACCATCCATCACCGTTGGCTCACCATTTAATGTGCTACTGAGACCGCCTGCCATGTAAGTTTCATGGTGCTTGCCCTTCGTGACCCCATATCCAAGGCCGAGACCCATGTAAAAGCCAGAGAAATTGCAAGCAGAGGTTGGTGCAGAAGCAGACATAGGTGCGTGTGCTGTTGCGTCTTCAGCTTGTGCGACGGATGTCAAAAGGGCTGAGCCCAAAAGTGCGTATGAAATTTTTTTCATCATGGTTTTAATTCTTTCTTCCAAAATATGTTCTTTTGCTTATATAAAGATAATTTTTGAAAAAACGTGAGACAGAAAGGCGAAATTTTAAATCTTTTCGCTTTTGAATCATCCGTTAGTCAAAAACAATCTTCTTTACGTCAAAAGAACTAATCCATATTGAAACAAAGCGTCAAGCAGCTTTTGTCTCAAATCTCTATTTTTTTCAGCTATGTTGCAAAAAAACATCAAAATAGGCATGAAAAAAGGGAGGTTTCTTGGAAAACAAAGGGGTTTAGGAAGATTTTTTCACAAAAAAAAGCTCCTGGCCAAAGGCCAAGAGCTTTTCAATCACTCGCAAAAGATGCGCGTAAGGCCTAGAAGCGATAAGCGGCCCGGAAGGTAACCACGTGGGAGGTTGGTTTCAGGGTTCCAGACACTGTTGCACCACCTGCTACTGGTTGGAACTGCTGCTTTTGCTTACCATACATGGAATAGGTATAGTCCATTCCAAGAATCACATGCTTTGACAAGGCTGTGTCAATCCCTGCGCCTACCAAAACGCCGTTCATGGATTTGGAAAGTTTTTTCAGGGCGGGAGCCGCAGATGGGGTCACTTCAAATTTGCTGTTAACGTATCCAGCTTTGGCATAAAGCAAGATATTTTCACTTTTCACAACACCTAAGCGAAAGGCGAGTTCTAACGTGTTACCTTTTTTAACTGTGGATGCTTTTTTGTATGTGTCGTTAGACAAAAGATAGGCTAGTTCAACGCCGCCGTATAAGCCGCTGGTTCCGATCTCTTTGCCCCAACCGGCAAAAACGCCCCCTGTGATGCCTGGAACGGAAACATCAGAACCTGCAGCTGCGGCATATTGTTGAAACATTGAGGAAGAGCTGTGGCCTACTTTGCCGCCCGCGTACCATCCAGCAAAAGCTGAAACAGGGATGCAAATTTCAGAAGGTGTTGCGTTTGAGGCTGTTGCTGCAGAAGCAAGTAACGTTGTGCTTAAAAGTGCGTATGAAATTTTTTTCATCATATCAATGTTTTTCCTTTACAAAGATAAATTTTTAATTCTGGGGAAATGCTCGCTTAAATAACGCAAGGTGTATCTCTTTTGCATCGTCTATGAGATGCGAAGGAGACCATCATTTCCTTTACACTGTGACTGTATCTAATTTTAGAGAATAAGGTCAATGAATTGTGATCTAAAAAATGCATTTTTACACAAAATGTTGCAATTAAATCACGTTTGAAGCGCTTTTTAATTTAAGAAAATCATAAAAAATCAATGGGTTGAGTGATTTTTTTGTAACTTTTGAAAAAGGAGCACCGCATGCTGAAAACATAAATTTTTTCTTGTTGAAATGTTCGTTAGGGGGTAAGACTTGGAATTGGCTAGTCTTAAAGAATAACGGATGAGTTTTTTATGTCGATTTTAGTTCGCTTTGCACCAAGCCCCACAGGCTTTCTCCACCTGGGCAATGCACGCACCGCGCTTTTAAACTGGCTTTTTGCAAAGCAACACCAGGGGCGCTTTTGGCTGCGTTTAGACGACACAGATCTCCAGCGTAGTGAAGCCCGTTATACGGAAGCAATCTTAGAAGATTTAGCATGGCTGGGCCTTTCCCATGATCATTTTGTGCGTCAGTCTGATCGCTTAGAGCGATATGCTGAAGCTGTGGAAACGCTTCAGGCTGCGGGCCGTCTTTACCCTTGCTACGAAACATCTGAAGAGCTTGAAACCAAGCGAAAGCTTCAGCTGGCACGGGGGAAGCCCCCTGTTTATGATCGGGAAGGGCTGCGCTTAACACAGGACCAGCGTCAGGCTTATGAGGCCCAAGGCCTCAAGCCCCATTGGCGCTTTAGGTTGGAGGATGGAGAGGTCACGTGGCAAGACCTCGTGCGTGGGCCCGTTCACACCCACACCCAGCACCTCAGCGATCCCGTGTTGGTGCGGGAAGATGGGTCGTGCGTTTACACCCTGGCGAGTGTTGTAGATGATCTAGAGATGGGGGTTACCCATGTTCTGCGCGGGGAAGATCATGTCACGAACACGGCTGTGCAAATCCAGCTTTTTCAAGCGCTGGGGGGGCAGCCAGAAGGGATTTCGTTTGGGCATTTTTCTCTGATTACGGATGGAGAGGGCCAGGGCTTTTCAAAGCGGCTGGGGAGCCTCAGCCTTCAACAGCTGCGTGAACAGGGGATGCACCCCCTAGCGATCTGCAGCGTCCTGGCTTCCCTGGGGACCTCTGAAGCGCCACCAGCGTGCCACAACCTGGAAGATGTGGTGGCGAAGTTTGACATCAG
>JBOFKH010000210.1:0-1153 GCA_051657225.1 Alphaproteobacteria bacterium | reverse complement strand
CATGCGCAACCTCTTGAAAAACTTGAATCCCTCTCAACTTAAGATCTTCTCTATTTCTAAACACAGCCTTCCGTCTACAAGGAATCCAGACTAAGTGGACCGTCGCCAAACCAATGGAATGTTGATAATGTTTGTAGTTGTCCATGTTTTTTATTGCATTTGTTCTACGTATAGGCTAACATAGAAGGAGTTGAAAAGGTTAAAGTTGTGGGACGAAGAAAAACCAAGTCATTTGTAACTGAGCTTGAAATCATTGCAGATTCTGAATCTCGCAAGGAGTTTGATGCAAGGTTCAATGCTGGTTTTCGTTTAATGAATGCAGTTCAGTCTGAGTTCTTATCTCGAAAAGATAAAGTAATGAACTCTCCTGAGTGGAGATTCGCCAAATCTTTGCCACGAACCATCAAAGACAAGAGTGGAGAGCAGAAACCGAATCCAGCCCGTAAAGAAGCTTTTCAAGATGCAAAAAATAAATTCTGCTTCACCAAAAACGATGCAGAAAAATACTCAAAATGGATTGCCGACTCATCTGGATGGATAGCTAACAAGTTAGATAGTGTTGTCATTCAGACCATTGCAGAAAGAGCATTCAAAGCTGTCGATAAAATTACTTATGGTAAAGCCAGAAAGGTTAGGTTTAAAAATAATCAGTCATTCTCTTCAATGGAAGGGAAGCAAATATCAAATTCAATTCGCGTAAAAGAAAAGATTAACAAAAAGACTAAGGTCTCTACTTTTTTGTTCATGTGGGGGGAACTAGAATGTCCTGTAATTATTGACTGGCAAGACCCTTGTATCTCTCATGGAATGAATGCTCCTTGGAAATATGGACGACTCGTTCGTCGAGGCATTCGAGGCAAGGAACGATTTTTTGTTCAAATTATTTGTGAAGGGTTGCCTTATGCTGATAGGGACAATACTAAGGTCAAAAATGAATTATGCTCAATTGACTTAAACATTTCTAATGTGGCAATGGTCTCAGAAGGTCATGCATTCTTAAAACCTTTTGCTCCAAATACGCCAAATATTGAAAAGCAGATTAAAGCAATTCAAAGAAAACAAGACCGTTCCCGACGAGTCAATAATTCACAAAATTTTTACCCTGACGATGTAACCTTCAAAGGCAAAAATAAAGGACGGAAGGTTAAGCGGA
>JBOFKH010000209.1:0-6303 GCA_051657225.1 Alphaproteobacteria bacterium | reverse complement strand
AGGGGTGCTCGTGTTTCGTGCGCATCAAACAAACTGACAGGTGTATAAGCAGCGCTGTGGCCTAAGAGAAGATCAACGTTGTTAAAGAGCTGACGGCGATTGGGGTGAAGCGCATCAAAACAGCCTGAAGCGATGAGGCCCTCGAGCTGGCGTTTATTGACGGCTCGCGTATCAACCCGCTCCATAAAATCGTAAATATCTTTGAATGGTCCCCGTGCGTTGCGCTCTGCAACCACGGATTCCATGGAAGCTTGCCCCACGTTTTTCAGCGCCGCGAGGGCATAACGAATGCCTAGCTTTCCATCTCCAAGGGTTTCAACCTTGAAGAAGGGCTCAGAGGTGTTGATGTCAGGAGGAAGCAACGGGATGTTCATCCGTAAGACTTCCCGAGCAAAGACGGTCAACTTGTCCGTGTTTTGAAAGTCAAGGGTCAGGGAGGCAGCCATGAACTCTACCGGATAATTGGCTTTTAAATAGGCGGTCTGATAAAGCAACAGTGCATAGGGGGCTGCGTGGGCTTTGGGAAAAGCATACCCAGCAAATTTTGCAATTTGATCAAACAATTGGGAGGCTTGGGCCTTCGTTCCTCCATGGGTTGCTAGGACCCCTTCTACAAAGGCTTGCCCCTGGGCTTGCATTTCCGATTTGATCTTTTTTCCCATGGCTCTGCGGAGCAAATCTGCGCTTCCCAAGCTGTATCCTGCGAGGGTTCGAGCAATCTGAAGCACTTGTTCTTGGTAGACCATGACCCCGAAGGTTTCTTCCAAGATGCTTTCCAAACAAGGATAGGGATAGTGAACCTTTTCTTCCCCATGGCGGCACGCGAGGTAGCGCGGGATATCATCCATAGGTCCGGGGCGATAGAGGGCAACGAGGGCGATCAGCTCTTCAAACCGCTCTGGGCGGAGCTTTCGCAAAACATCGCGCATGCCGCCGCTTTCAACCTGGAACACACCCACGGCCTCAACGCGGTTGAGCAGAACGAAGGTCGGGGTATCATCCAAGGGAATTTCTGAAAGGTTAACTATGATGCCCCGTTTTTGGAGCAGATTCAGCGTATGCTGCATGACTGTGAGGGTTTTGAGCCCCAGGAAATCAAATTTGACGAGACCTGCTTGCTCCACATATTTCATATTAAATTGGGTGGCGGGCATGCTGGAGCGTGGGTCCTGATACAGGGGAACCAAATTTTCAAGGGATTCTTGTCCAATTACCACGCCGGCTGCGTGGGTGGAAGCGTGGCGGTAAAGACCTTCAAGTTGCCGTCCAAAATGGAGGAGTTGCTTGGTTTGGGGATCTTTCTCCATCTCTTGAAGTTGGGGATCTTTTGAAATAGCTTCGTCCAGGGTGACGGGGCTGGCAGGGTTGTTGGGAATGAGTTTACAAATGCGGTCCACCTGGGTGTAGGGCATTTGAAGCACGCGGCCTACGTCTCGCAATACGGCCCGGGCTTGAAGCTTTCCAAAGGTGATGATGTGGGCTACTTTGTCCGCGCCATATTTTTGGGCGACGTAGGCGATCACCTCATCCCGTCGTTCCTGACAGAAATCAACGTCAAAGTCAGGCATGCTGACCCGCTCAGGATTCAAAAATCGTTCGAACAAAAGGTTGAAACGGATAGGATCCACATCGGTGATAGTTAACGCCCAGGCCACCAGTGCACTTGCCCCTGAACCGCGCCCAGGTCCCACCGGAATCGATTGAGATTTAGCCCACTGGATAAAATCAGCCACAATCAAGAAATAGCCCGCAAAACCCATCTGGATGATCATGTCCGTTTCATAGACGAGCCGCTCTTGGTAGAGCTTTTGCTTTGCTTCGCGTTCATCCTTTTCCATGTGGGGTGTAAACACGTGAGTCTCCAGGCGGCGCTTGAGCCCTTCTTGGGCTTTCAGGCGAAGCTCTTCGGCTTCAGTCCGCCCCGCAGTGGTGGGTGAGGAAGGTAGCATCGGTTTTTGGGGCTTTAGCAAAAAAGAGCACTGGCACGCGATGAGCACCGTGTTTAACAACGCTTCTGGAATATCTCGGAAAAGCACTTCCATCTCTTGGGAAGTTTTCAGGTAATGTTGCGTGGTGACACGCCTGCGGTTGGGGGTGTTCACGTAAACGCCATCGGCAATACAAAGCAAGGCATCATGGGCTTCATGCAGATCAGGGGAAAGGAAAAACGCTTCGTTGGTCGCTACTAAGGGCAGGTGGAGCGTGTCTGCAAGTTCTAAAATTTGGGGCTCAACCTGTTGTTCTTGTCCTCCGTAACGGCTTAATTCCAGGTAAAAACGGTTTGGAAAGAGAGTTTGAAACAGCTCTGCGCGTCTGTGGGCCTCGGCGCTGTCTCCTTTAACCAAGGCCTGATTGACGGGACCATGCATTCCACCCGAAAGGCAGATCAACCCCTCGGAGAGTTCCCTCAAGCTGGAAAGGGTGATGCTCCCAGACGTTACCGTTTCTTGGCCTACAGAGGCTCGGGAGATCAATTTAATTAAATTGCGATAGCCCCCTTCATGTTGGGCGTACAAAAGAAGAGAAAGTGACGTTTCTTGAGGGGAAGCTTTGCGAGCTCCTTTTTCCTGGAAGCTTTCTGGATGTAGCGTGACCTGACACCCTAAAATGGGTTGGATCCCAGCGCTAGCGCACGCAAGGGAAAATTCCATCGCACCAAAGAGATTGCCGCTGTCCGTTAAGGCAAGGGAAGGGAACTGATTTTTTTGGGCTTGAGCGACCAATTTTGGGACAGTGATGGCACCTTCCAGCAACGAATAAGCGGAATGGATACGTAAAGGCACATAAGAAGGGCTAACAAGTTTCATGAGAGGCATCTTAACCGATTTAGGTTTGAAGCGACAATGATTTCTGCTGAACCCTTTTTGACGCAAAAAGAAAAAATAAGTGTTTTTTTAAAATTCTGTTTCAGAACTGCCGATAGCTGAGAATTGTGTTTGGTCTAAAAAAAGCTCCCAAGCTTCTTGAGAAACGTTTAGAAGTTCAAACACTTTTATCTTAGAGCGCCCACCTGAGATTAAACGGACTTGGGAAGCGGATGTCCCAAAGGTTTTGGCTAAAAATTTACACAAAGCCGTATTGGCGGCTCCTTTTTCTGGTATCGCTTTCACACGAATTTTCAAAACAGGGCGAAACTGATGAAAAATCCAGCCCTCAAAAGAGGTTTCTTGAGCCTGGGGAGAAACTTTAACAGTCAGGCGTCCCGTAAATTCCACGGCTTCTAATAACCCCTTTGCTGATATTTCCAAGGGCACATGCAATAAAGGCTATTCAGATTTTCCAAGGTTCTGGAAACGTTTATTGAATCTTGCAAGCTGTCCACCTGTATCGATCAATCGATGTTGCCCTGTCCAGGCTGGATGGCTCTTGGGGTCAATATCCAGACGGATTGAATCGCCAGGTTTGCCATAAGTTGAGCGCATCATAAGGGTCGAACCATCTGTCAAAATGACTGAAATGGGGTGATAATTTGGGTGAATGCCTTTTTTCATGATAAATTCCTTCTTCTCACAAACTTTATCCGCCGATCCTAGCATAACAACAGTCATGCCACAAGAAGCTATTAGAATTGCTATTTTAAAAACCAAATTCTTGCGGTTTTCAAAATAAACGGGTATGATGCCCCTTGTTTTTAGGTTTTGAATCAGAAACGGGGCGTAGCGCAGCCTGGTAGCGCGTCTGCTTTGGGAGCAGGATGTCGGAGGTTCGAATCCTCTCGCCCCGACCAACCTAAAGCCATCTTATGCTAGATGGGGAACTGTTTATTAAAAGACAAGATCAGTCACCTTTGAAACCTTTTCCATCTCTTTCCCTTCTGCCCTCTCTCAAAGATAAAGCGACTTTTCCTATTGTTCAGCGGCTTTGGCGAGAGATGATAAGCCCCCACCGCCGGGTTTTAACAGCGGGGGGAGTTTGCATGGTCTTGTCTGCCTTTACGACAGCAGCTTTGGCTAAATTTCTTCAGCCCATTTTCGACGATATTTTTATCTCCCATGACCGTACGATGTTGTGGAGAGTCGCTTGTTGGGTTTTGGGCATCTTTTTGGTGAAAGGGTTTGCTGCCTATGGAGAATCCCTCAGCTTGACCTACGTGGGCCAGAAAATCGTTTCTCATTTTCAAATCCTGCTTTTTCGACATTTGATCCACCAAGATCTCCAGTTTTTTTATCACTCGCCCAGCGGTCGCCTTATCTCCTTTTTTACCCATGATGTTCAGATGTTGCGGCATTCCATCACCCAAACCTTGATCAGCATGGTGAAAGACTCCATGACCCTTTTCTTTTTGGTGGGGTTGATGTTTTACCAAGACTGGCTTCTGGCAAGCCTTGCATTTTTCATTTTTCCTATTGCTTTGATCCCCTTGATTCAGTTGGGAAAGCGCATGCGTAAAGTTTCCTTCGGTCTGCAAGAAACCATGGGGGCTTTTCACCAATTTTTGCAGCAAATTTTTCAAGGTATCCGGGTGGTTCAATCCTACGGGATGGAAGATTATGAAAAACAGCGCTCCCAAGCTTGGGTTCAAAAGCTTTTTCGTCTCATGTTCAAAGGTGCTCAAGTTCGCTCGGCCGCCCATCCCATTATGGAAATGCTGGGAGGGATTGCCATTGTTGTGGTGATTTTATACGGCGGAACCCAAGTAATTGAAGGAGCCCGTACCACGGGTGCGTTCATTTCTTTCATCACAGCATTGTTGTTGGCCTATGAGCCAGCCAAACGCCTGGTGCATTTGAATGCGACCCTTCAAGAAGGCCTCGCAGCAGCTATCTCCCTGTTTCGCCTTTTGGAAGTGAAGCCCCTCATTCAAAATAATCCGGAACTGCCATCACTTCAAATTTCCAAGGGGGAAATTAAGCTTGAACAGGTTCATTTTTCTTACACACCAGAAAAAGAGGTTTTTCATGATTTATCTTTGTTGATCCCAGGTGGAAAGAAAATCGCTTTGGTGGGGCCAAGCGGG
Source organism: Alphaproteobacteria bacterium (assembly GCA_051657225.1). Taxonomy (GTDB): domain Bacteria; phylum Pseudomonadota; class Alphaproteobacteria; order Holosporales; family JBOFFI01; genus JBOFFI01. Next base: position 1,346 of record JBOFKH010000209.1, on the reverse strand, counting down.
ACAGGCAAAACCACGTTATTCAACCTGATTTTGCGATTTTATGACATGGATCAGGGCGCTATTTTAATCGATGGGCAGCCCATTCAACAGGTTTCCCTCGTTTCCTTGCGCAAGCAAATTGCGCTGGTCAGCCAAGAAATTACGCTCTTCAATGATACGGTGGAAGAAAATATTCGTTATGGTTGTTTGGAAGCCTCCCGCGAAGCCATTGAGGCTGCCGCCCAAAGCGCAGCTGCTCATGAGTTTATCCAAGGGCTTCCCCAAGGATATGGCACCGTTGTGGGAGAGCAGGGGTTGAAGCTTTCGGGTGGGCAACGCCAGCGGTTGTCGATTGCGCGGGCTATTTTAAAGAATGCCCCTATCCTGCTTTTAGACGAAGCAACGTCTGCGCTGGATACCCATGCGGAAGCGCAGGTTCAACAAGCCCTGGATCATCTGATGCAGGGGCGCACAACGCTGATGATTGCCCACCGCCTTTCCACGGTCGAAAACGCGGATTGCATCTTCGTTCTTGATCAAGGGCGTCTTGTTGAGATGGGTTCCCACCCAGAGTTGGTCAAGCGTCAAGGTCTTTATAGCCAATGGGTTTTACCTTCCCTGAAGTGATGTTCAAAAAAAGCTTGAACGTTGCCCCTTTCTTCTAATTGGGCTAGAATAGAAAGAAAACGGGGAGAAAAAGCTATGATTTCAAATACATTAGACCAATGGGGTCTTGTTTCTAAACTATTTCATTGGGTGATGGGTGTGCTTTTGATAAGCATGTTAGGTGCAGGCCTTTGGATGGAACAGTTGCCGCCTTCTGATATGAAATGGTTCGTTTATGGTATACACAAGTCCACTGGGTTGATGTTGCTGCTGGTGGTGGTATTGCGCCTAGGATGGCGGTTGATGCATAAAATTCCCGCGTATCCAACAGACATGCCTTGTTATCAAAAATCCCTTTCGTCTTTGACGGTTTGGGCTTTATATGGATTGATGTTCGCGATGCCTGTAACAGGTTTTGTGATGTCGGCCTTTGGTGGTCACCCCGTGCCTTTTTTTGGGTTGTTCACGATTTCGGCTGTCGCGGAAGGGCCAACTGCCATCGGCTCATTAAGCCATCAGCTGCATACGGTTTTGGGTTGGAGCTTTGTCGCGCTGCTTGTTTTGCATGTCTTAGGAGCATTGTACCACCACTGGATCCGCCGAGACGCTCTATTGAGGCGTATGTGGTTTTTTTATAAAATGCCCGCACCTTCAAAGAAAACAAAGAAAAAGCCCTCGGGGAAGCTCCCTTAAAAAGCAAGCTTTTTGAGCAATCCCTCTATGCCTTCACGCTCAATAACGGTAGCGTATTCCGAACGTTG
>JBOFKH010000208.1:0-2667 GCA_051657225.1 Alphaproteobacteria bacterium | reverse complement strand
CCCGCAACGGGTCTACCGGCTTCTGCAAAAGATACGAATACTATTTTTGAGGCTTTTCGCTCTGATGGAAAAGAAGATGAAATTCCAGAAGATGGGGATGAGATGACAGATTTGATTGAATCCCAAGGCGAAACAAATGAAGAGGATTCTGATTTAGATGAAGACGGAAGCGAAACGCCACCAACTGTAGAAGACGAGATTTCTGAATTTAACATAAGGCCTGTACCGACCATTTCCCCATCTCAGCCGAAAGAAGAGACCCCTGAGGCAAACCCTTCAGATCCAATCGATGAACCTATGTTGGAGGGAACCGGTGGCATCTATTAAACCCCTCTTTCTCCTTCAGCCCCATCTATTTTTTTAACAAGCGAGGCAGACCTATGCAACCATCTCACCCCTCTTCCCAGACCCGCCAAGAGACCGACAGCTTTGGCCCCCTTGCAGTCCCAAAGGATCGCTATTGGGGGGCCCAAACCCAGCGCTCTTTACAAAATTTCCGCATTGGGGGAGAACGGATGCCGCTGCCGCTCATCCACGGGTTTGGGTTTCAAAAATGGGCCTGCGCCCTAGCCAATGAGCAGCTGGGGCTTTTGGAGCCTTCCCTTGCAAAAGCAATCATACAAGCTTGCCAAGAGGTTTCCCAAGGAAAGCTTGATGAGCACTTTCCTTTGGTGGTTTGGCAGACAGGGTCTGGTACCCAGACGAACATGAATGCAAATGAGGTTATCTCTAATCGAGCCATTGAGATCTTGGGCGGTGAGATGGGGGCCAAAACCCCTGTGCACCCCAACGATCACGTTAACAAAGGCCAATCCTCGAATGACAGCTTTCCCACAGCGATGCATATCGCCGTGGTGCGAGAAGCCCACGCAAGCCTTTTTCCAGCGTTGCAGAACCTTTGCAACCTCTTGAGAGATAAGAAAGAAGCGTTTGCTTCTCTCCTCAAAATAGGAAGAACCCACCTCCAGGATGCAACCCCCCTCACGCTGGGGCAAGAATTTTCAGCCTTTGAGGCCCAAGCACGCTTTGCCCAACAGCGCTTGGAGGAAAGTTTAGCTTACGTCTATTTCTTAGCCCAAGGTGGCACAGCGGTAGGAACAGGGCTTAACACCCCCAAAGGCTTTGACATGCTCTTTGTCGAAAAATTGAACGAGATCACAGGTTTCCCCTTCCAAACAGCGCCCAACAAATTTGAAGCCCTGGCGTCCCACGATGCCCTGGTGAGCTTTTCGGGAGCCCTCAATTCCCTTGCAGTTGCTTTGATGAAGCTTGCAAATGACATTCGCTTTCTGGGCTCAGGGCCACGGTGTGGGCTAGGTGAACTCAATTTGCCTGAAAATGAGCCGGGTTCCTCCATCATGCCCGGCAAGGTAAACCCCACCCAAGCAGAGGCCCTCACCATGCTGGCAGCCCATGTAATGGGGAATCACACAACGGTTTCCATCGCAGGGGCCTCGGGCCATTTTCAATTGAACGTCTTCAAGCCTGTGATCATCTACAATGTGCTCCAGTCCATGAAATTATTGGCCGATGGCGTGAACAGCTTTGCCGATAACTGCCTGAAAGATTTGCAGGCCAATGAAACGCGCCTGGCCCAAACAGTGGAATCTTCCCTCATGTTAGTGACAGCGTTAAACCCCCACATCGGCTATGACAAAGCTGCGACCATTGCTAAAAAAGCGTATAAAGAAAACATGACCCTCCGCCAAGCGGCGCTGGAGCTTGGTTTCCTTACGGATGCAGAATTTTCTGCCTGGGTGCGCCCTGAAAACATGACATCGCCTTCTTAGTATTGCAAATTCCTTGTCCCCCCTTTTTAGGGCGCTTAAGGGTCAGGAATTTCAGGCGCGCTCGAGACCTTAGTCGTGTTTTTGGTCCAGAAGGTGGGACCTTTGGGTGATACGCCCATCGGCCCCCTAAAGGCGCGTTGTAATGAAAAGCGTATTTGAAAAAAAGAGCAGCGGGACATAAAAGTCATACAGACAAATTTTGTCATTGATAAAACTATACAAATTGCTCTATAGTAATTTGATTTTATTGATAAAGTTGGAGAAACTATGCCCGCCAAAACGCTTTTAAAGCTCTCCTTTATTGTCTTATCGACATATTTTGCTGCATTCGCAGGATCAGATTCTTATAATGGACAAGATCTAAACGAGACAAGCATGCAAACGCAGGCAATTCACCCACACCATCCTGCTTCAGAAGAATTGTTGCCAACAGACCCTCTTACGTTGGTTGAGACACCTGCTGCTCAGAGGGCCCTTGAGTGGCCACCCAGAGAAATCATCAGGCGGATCCTTGGATGGCTTTCAAAACCTGACCTTTTAAACGTCCGTTTGGTTAACAGAGAGCTTGGGGAGCTCGCTATACCGCTTCTCACCGACGTTCGGATTCCTGGCAATATCCCAAGCGAGGCACAGGCTGAGAGGTTTTTCCAAGATTTCACGACAAAACTTTGGAGAGGGAAAAAGCCTTCTGAAGCATTTATAAACCTCTTTCGTCACGCACCGCTAAAAGAGCTGAACCTAGGTAGCGTCGACATTTAATTTAAAAAGTGATAAAATAATCTCTCCCTAATAAAAGGAGAAGAGGATGTACGATTTAAGAGACGATCAGTGGGAAAAAATCAAGGATAGCTTGCCTGGTAAGAAATCAGACCCTGGA
>JBOFKH010000207.1:0-1343 GCA_051657225.1 Alphaproteobacteria bacterium | reverse complement strand
CTCTTATCTTCTTCAAGTTCCTTTAACCGTTGTTCTCGTTGCCTTTCTTTTTGTTTCTGCTGTAATTCCTCCAAATAGTCGTTAAGTGCCTTTTGTGCCTCTGCCTGCTTTTCGGGTTCAGCTGTTGCGACCGCTTGTTCAAGTTTCCTTTGGCGTTCCATCTCCTGTTTTTCCCTAATTGCTGTTTTTTCAGTTTCGGCAAGTGTTTTTATCGCCGATTCTTCATCTTTGATTTGTTGCAATTTGCTTGCCGTTTCTGCGTCTGTTAAAGCTATGATGTCAATTCGCTTTTGAATTTCTTTATCACTAGAATCAAGGAATTTATCCAGTCCCTCATCAATTCCACTTATCTTCTTGCGAGTTTCTTCATCATATAGCTTTATTTTAGTTTCTTTTACGTTTTCAGCAACTGTTATTTCTTCGTATTCTAAGTCGCTTAACAGGTCAATTTGTGCTTGTATAGCCTCTTTAGCGGTGTCAACTTCATCTTTTTTCTGTCTTTTTAGTGCCTCTGTCGTTGCCTCCCCAAATCTGTTCATTTCTTCCTCTTGCTGTTTCATGAGTTCGGCTTTTAGGGTATGAACTTTCTTATCTAACTCTAATTTTTTATCTGCGTCACCCTCATATAATACCGCCAATTTTTCGTATTGTTCCAGTTCCTGTTGTAACGTGAGTTTGCCGAAAAACTTCTTATTCTCAATTTCTTTCATGGTAGAATCATATGACTTCTTAGATAAGTCTTTTTCGAGTGCGTAAATAGCCTTATCTATATCCATTTTAATCTCGGCGTTATCCTTGTGCTGGGCTTGAAGTATCTTGTATTGCTCTAATTCTTGTTCTACTGTGAGGTCGCCGAGTGCCTTTCGGTCGTTCAGTCCTTTAACTGTTTCGTCGTACATGGTCTTAGCAAGGTCTTTAGCCGACTTTTTGACTGCTCCACCGCTTCCGCTTGCCCCTTTTGCCAAACTGTCCCCAAATCCTGCACCTGCCGTCCCTCCAACCTGCTTAAGCGTGTTCGGTGGCAATATGCTTGTTATGTCTACTTCCTTGGTTGCCGTCTCGTTTATTTGAGTACCTAATTCCGTACCCGCTGTTTTGCCCTTATCTCTAGCCGAATCTCTTAACTTATCTATCCTTTTATCAGCTTTTTCAGCTAATGCAAGGCTTTCGCCTGCTAACTCCTTACTCCTACTTGCTCTTGTTTCCGCCTCTTTTACAGCCGTTTCAGTTGCAAAGCTAGCATATTCAAGTGGTTTAATCGCCCCATCTGTCAATGCGGACAAAGCCTTTAACCCAATATTTACAATATCTATAATACCATTTAGCATTGATTGCATGACATT
>JBOFKH010000206.1:0-2845 GCA_051657225.1 Alphaproteobacteria bacterium | reverse complement strand
AACAGACCGCGGAATGTTCATGGAAATCGTGGACCGTTCCCGCTGGAACGACCTCAAACTCTTTGAAGGTGGCGGCGTTGCAGAATATAAAGCAGAAGCCAATGATTATGAAGTTATTCGGCGCCCAGGCAAACCTCCTCTTGATACCTTTGCATTAGTTAATCCTGAACTCTGCGGCGGTATGTTTGAAGGCCAAGTTTATGATGTAGTGGTTAACGCAACCCCAACCCCAGATGTTTATGCAATGAGCTTCAAGGTTGGCCCAGATCTTTTCAAATCAGATGGCGTGACACCACTTGCAGGCGATGGTAATGTCCTTTTTACTTGCGAAGCAACAGGTGCCCAAATTTGTCTTAAAGCAGCAGCTGCTATTACTGGACTCACCGACGTTGATACCGTTCGGGAAGCTATTAAAGCTTACTTTGGAGTTGGTAGCGAAGCCCCTGCTATTCTGTCTTCTGTAACATATCAAACACAAAACCTCCTTAGCACAACTCCCACCCCCCTTTTCCAAAATACCCTCACAATTGTTTTAGACAAAGACAAAGTGAGCCCTGGAATGTATTCAGGCTATATAAGAGACGTTGTAGCCAGCGGAGGCACTGGAACTGGAACTGGAACTGGAACTGGAACTGGAACTGGAACTGGAACTGGAGCTCCTAGTCTTGAACTTGTTCTCACCAACAGCTCAACAGTCATTAGAAGGCCTCTAACTGATTTTGCAGGAGGCACTGGCACTGGCACTGGCACTGGCACTGGCACCGGCACTGCAGCTGCCGTTCCTTCCGTAGATCTTGGAAACGGTATCACCCTCACCTATGGAACAGTTCCAACAGCGGCAACATCCAACTTCATGTTCTGGGTTCGCAACGACAAAGACTTGCAGTTCCAAACTTCATCTCAGTCAACGGATATCACCATCGTTTCCTTGCCTAAGATCACCAAAGACTATCTGCACTTGACCAATATGAAAATTGAAACGGTTGACTTCGCTGCAGATGCTACCAACAAGCTCACCTATGCTTTGAATGAAATGAATGCCGTGCGTGCCCGTTTGGGTGCAAACCAAAGCGCCATCCAGATCGCTAAAGAAAGCACAGAAGCTTTGATCGTTAACTTGAAAGATGCTGCCAGCACCTTCAACGATGCCGACCTCACGGAAGCCATCACAGAGTTCCGCACATCTATCCAATTAACAACCATTTCAACCAGCATGATTCCTGCTTGCTACAAGGCCCTCGATCAAATCGTCCGCGCCGTGGAACAAGTTGCGAATTCTTAATAAATTTAAGGTCATGAAACCTTAAATTATTAAACCTCAAGGGCCAGAGAAAATTTCTCTGGCCCTTTTTTTATGCTCAGCCAGCAAGCTTAGTAGGATTTGTAGAACGCCGGCTTTCCAACGCAGTCGAAAGCGTGCCTTCATCTAAATAATCCAGCTCCCCACCAAGGGGAACACCTCTAGCTAAAGTTGATAACTGAATGTGAGGAAAAGCCCTCAATTGGTGCATCACATAATGTGCCGTGGTTTGCCCCTCCACCGTCGCGCTCAGGGCAAAGATAATCTCCTGAATCTGGCCTGAGGCACAGCGCGCCAAAAGCTGAGAATAAGATAGAGCCTCCGGGCCAACCCCCTGAATCCCAGAAAGAAGCCCACCTAATACATGATAGTGCCCGTGGTAACAATCTGCCCGCTCCAGGGCCCACACATCTGCCATATCTGCCACCACACACAGGGTGTGGGGATCTCGGTTGGAGTCAGCGCAGATAGCGCAGGGATCTTCCTCTCCCAAACAACCACAGATTTGGCACGTTACAATGGCTTGCTGGACATAGGACAAAAGCTCAATCAGCGGGCTCAAAACCCGGTCAGGGTTCTTCAGCAGGTGCAGCGCCACCCGTCGGCCAGACCTGGGGCCAAGCCCCGGCAACCTGCCCAAGCACTGAATCAGCCGTTGGAGAGAAGGCGCTTCCATCCACAGATCCTTCTTTGATCAGTTAATGAGATTTAGCAAACGCTTAAACCGGATGCTAAAGGGAATCTTCCAAATTTGCCAAAAAGGGATAGTGTCATCATCCAGAGAAAAGAAAAGAATCTCTGCCCGGCCCACCAAATTTTCCTCCGGGATAAACCCAATTTGATGCATATACCTGCTATCCAAGGAGTGGTCTCTGTTATCCCCCATCATAAAATAGTGGCCTTCAGGAACCACATAAACGGGGGTGTCATCGACAGGGCCTTCCCCAAGGGCTTGATGTTTAATAATCGGATGGCTTTTCCCATTAAGGAGAGTCTCAATATATTTTTGAGCCTGCACAACCCGCCCGCCTTCTTCAGCTTTTTCTTCATAAGCTCCCCCATCTTTCAAAATGGCAGGCTGATTATTAACATAGAGAATGCCTTCCCGCATCTGGATGCGGTCCCCAGGCAAGCCAATCACACGTTTGATATAGTCGATATGAGGCGTTGCCGGCAGGCGGAAGACCGCAACATCACCGCGTTCAGGTTTATGAAAATCTAAAATCCGCCCCTTAAAAAAAGGAATTTTGTAGCCAAAAGGAAAGGAATAGCGAGACAATCCATAGGTGAATTTTGAGACAATCAAATAGTCCCCCACCAAAAGGGTTGGGATCATCGAGCCTGTTGGAATATTGAATGGTTCAAAGATGAAAATGCGGGTCCCAAACACAACCACCGTTAAAGTTATGATGAACCTTAAAAATTCTTTAACTTTATCGAGGGGAGTAGGCGAAAGTTGGGGCATTTTTTCAGACATTGTTTGCATTCCAAGAGATAATCACAAAAGCTTGGGCATAAGGATACTCATCACTCAAGCTCAGGTCC
>JBOFKH010000205.1:0-1952 GCA_051657225.1 Alphaproteobacteria bacterium | reverse complement strand
CCTTTTGCGCGCTAGAGGTTGGTGATTTAAAAATCAACGCAAACCGAGGAGTTTTCCATGATATAGCCAATTAAAAATAAAAGGGTTATAATATATTGATGACCTATCCCCTCAAATTTCGCCAACAAGTCCTGCAAGTTCAACAAGACCAAGGATTAACGTATGCGCAAACAGCCCAACGCTTTGGCATAGGCGTTAACACACTGGTATGCTGGCATAGAAGACTTCTCCCCATAACCCAACGTCAAGTCAATCCTTATAAGATTGCTTCTCAAGCTTTGCTTGAAGATGTGCAGCAATACCCCGATGCTTACTATCACGAAAGAGGTTTACGCCTAGGCGTTAGTGCTGCAGCAATCTTTTATGCGTTCAAGCGTTTAGGCATTTCCCGTAAAAAAAGACCTTTATCCACCCCAAAGCCTGTGAGCAGGCACAAAAGCACTTCCAAGACAAAGTTGCTCACTGGAAAATTGTGCAAAGACCCATCATCTACATAGATGAGAGTGGCTTTGCCCATGATATGCCTAGAACGCATGGCTATAGAGCTAAAGGATTGCGCTGCTTTGGCAAGAAAGACTGGGGAGCCAAGGGTAGAACCAATGTCATTGGTGCGTTGATGGATAAGACGCTTTTATGCTCATGCTTGCTCAACTGTAATGTGGATAGTGAGGTATTCCATATTTGGGTCACCCAACAACTTTTGCCTGTTGCTCCAAGCAACGCTGTCATCGTGATGGACAACGCCACATTTCATAAAAGACAAGACACACAGAACGCGATCGCAAAAGCGGGGATGACATTGGAGTTTTTGCCTCCCTATTCTCCACAGCTCAATCCTATTGAAAACCTATGGGCTAAGGCAAAAGCCATTCGAAGGAGGTTACGTTGTTCCATTAGTGAGCTTTTTGATTCTCATTTGCATAACTCTTTTAATTTGAATTAGCTATGACACTGTTAACAAAGTAATAGAAATTTGCTAGAATAAATCATACTTAATCCGCATAAAGGAGTTTGTGATGAATAGCAGGTACTATCCCATAGATGAATCCTACTTTGTGAAAGAAATACAACCCCATATAGCCCTTAGCTACAAACGTGTGGGGCGTCCTGCACAAATAAGCCACTATCAATTCTTCTGTGCAGTGCTTTATGTACTCAGGACTGGGGTGAGTTGGCGAGATGTTCCTGCTCATTATGGGAGTTGGCATACAATTTACACCCGCTTTAACCGCTGGAGTGCAAATGGTCTGTTTTGGTCTTTGCTCTACCATTTACAGCAAAGCAAGAAAATTACCGTTGATATCAGCTGGGTAGATAGTACAACCATTGCAATTCATCGACATGGCTCAGGAGTGCAGAAAAAAAGGGGGCACAAGCTATTGGACGCGGACGAAAAGGTTTAGGCACAAAGATTCATGTAGCCCTATCACCTGATCGGGTTTTAGGTGCGTGTTTATCCTGTGCCAATCGAGTGGATATGAAAGCATTCCCCGATCTTTGGAAGCTCAGTGATTGGACTGATGTGCACTATATTATTGCTGATAAAGGCTATGATTATTATGATGTCAGAACACTGATTCGATCGGCTCAAAAGATTCCTGTTATTCCACGAAGAAAAGGTGCTGTCAATCCTGGTGTTGAGGATAAAGAGCGTTATCTTACACGCCACTGTATTGAACGCTTCTTTGCTGCACTCAAGGAAAACAAGCGTATGGCACTACGTTATGATAAGCTCGATACGACTTTCTTTTCTTTCTTTGCTATCGCTTGTCTGAAAATTCTTAAAATGCTTTGTTAACAGTGCCATAGCGAAGCACCTTAATTTTGAGTACGCTACAGGCTTGCTGAAGACAGTATGAACAATACGGCAAAGCGCAGCCGACAATGTAATCAAATTTAAAGCGCTTTGCTATAAATAGTCTTTTAACAGATTTTATCGTCTATCAAGTCAG
>JBOFKH010000204.1:0-1017 GCA_051657225.1 Alphaproteobacteria bacterium | reverse complement strand
GGGTTAACAGCCACGCCGGTATCGCCCAGCAGGAAAAGTAATACGAAAATAGTTTCAAAGAGTCATTCTATCTGGCACAGTACACACAGTGTGTGTGAGTGCCTCTCGGACACTGACACAGCACTGCATGGGGGCTCTGGCTACAGAATGTTCCCCAATGGCAGCTCTGCTACCCTTCCTTAAATACCCAGACCAGAACAAAGGGTTTGTAAATATTTACAACACAACACCTAGTTTGGGGGAGAGGATCAGATATCTTCTGAGACCACTCATAACCGATCATAGCATGGCGCGATGGAGCCATCACCCCCTCTCACGTGACTTTTCCACATTCATTTCAATTGATGCAGTGTTCCAGGCAACCCGTAACCCGTGTTTTTCCAACCTTCTACCCGTGAAAGTGCAGGTGTCGTTGTTGGACACTGTTACTGTATAAAAACATGTGACTTTTACACTGTTTAATGTGACATTTTGTCGATGTTTTACTTTTGTTATATAGATTATTTTCAGAATCCTCAGAGGAAACGCCCCTGGTGGAAACTGTCGAAGCGCAAATCAAGAAATTAATCGGTGACTAATCCCTCGCATCATTTTCAATGTCAACAGTAAGAATAAGCCAATTTGAGTGCAAAAAGTACCCAATATAAGAGATCGGAAAAAGCAATGTAATTAACAGGCATTTCACACACCAGGGTTCCCACGCTTCTTGAAAGTTTTTGAATTTCAGACACATGGATTCAAGGCCTGGAAACAAACATAGGTCATTGAAAGTGCTTGAATTACGCATGAAATACATTTTGTTAGAGTAGCACGGTGCTATTACAAAAATTGGCCTTTATGCGCTGTCAAAGCCAGAAAAAAACAGCGCTGCTGATTGGGGAGAAAGCAGGGGAAACCTGAAAAATTGCTGTGTGAGCGTCTGGATTGTGATCACGTGTAAGCAGCTCTGCATAATGAGCACATAACGTGGAGCTTTTTAACTAGCTTAGTGCCAGGGAAGGGCAAATTCAGTTATGC
>JBOFKH010000203.1:0-13430 GCA_051657225.1 Alphaproteobacteria bacterium | reverse complement strand
TGTTGTCTTGTTGAACCTCTCGACCCTCTTGCAGGCATAAAATCTACTTCAAACTGCCAACCCAGGGCGTATAAGCAGATGTTGAACGCTGAATTTCTCATGATGGCGTGGAATGTAGGTTTCTTTCAAATATCGATTTGTATCCTCCATCGTGGCAATACCCCCTAAAGCAAGCTCTTGCGGCAAGCGTCCTTGAAACGTTCCAAAGTTCCGCTCAGATCGCCCTCGAGCCTGGGGATTGTAGGCCGCGATGTGCTGAATGACAAGCTGCTGTACAAAGAATTAAGGGTAAAATTCTTTTGAAAACTGGAAAATTTGCTCAAGGAAAGAAAGCATCCAAGGAGCTTACGTATCGAAACGTATATCTGCTAAATGAATGCTTAAAATGGGTTCAATCCAATCTTAATCCTTAAGAAAGGTTTTCTTAATGATCCACTGAGCAAAATCCAGATCAATCGCTCTATCCTGCTTTTTTCCGCAGTAGTTGAAGATTTCTCGGATCAGTTCAATAGCTTTGTTGGAATCGGCTTGGATATGGAGGTTTTCAAAAACTTCTCCAACTGTTCGGACGCACTCGATCATCAAGATGGGGTCAAAGGGCAACAGATTTTCTTCGACGGAAGAGATTTTTGAATTTACACCCGCGAGCTCTTCGACAGTGCACCCAAGAACGTCACAAATTGCCATCAGCGTTTTGATTGTGGGTGTTTTCGATTTTCCGGCAACAATGTTATGAACAACGCTCTTTTTTAAGCCAGCTTGCCGTTCAAGCTCTCTAATGCTTAGATCATTAGCTTTCAAAGCTTCTAGGAGCTTTGTGGATAACGTGTGTGTCATGCAAAATCAACCTTTTTCCAGAAATATTGAGGATATCTCTAGCGTTTCCTCATCACAACAAAAAAATTGTACTTTTTATAAAAAATCGTATACAAACGTAATAAAGTATGTTTATATACGAATTATAAAAAAAAGAGGTACTTATCCTTGGCTTCTATTGTTTCTTGTAGCACCAAGCCTATGTCTTGTGAAGTTTTTTTTGAAGAGCTTTTAAAAGACGTTGGAGAATTTTATTACGAGATATTTTTTGAATCTTTTCAAATTCTCAAGTTTGTTGGGAACAAGGCCGTTTTTTCAGTTTCATCTTCGTGGTGTCGCGCGTATTTAGAGATTTATTTTTCTCAAATAATCCGGGAAAAATTGGTTCTTCTTGGACAAAATCTGACGGATTTTGAGATTTTTTTGAGAGCCTCATCAGCTGCTGAAAATAGTTTTGCTGGTTCTCATTTTCAAAAGTCGTTTGCTTCGGAGGAGCGCGGGCATGATAGCCTTTCAGTTCCGTCGCTTTGTGTTCACAAATTCAGACTTCCCTTGATGAATCGTGAATCCATCGATGGGGTGATGAGTTGAGAAATATGTACCTCTAACATTCAAATGGATTTTTGGCTATGCAGGTTAATTTTAAAAGTTTTATGTCTGAGGCGGGAATCGTTGCAGCGTTTTTCGTCTCCCTTTTTCTTTTCTCCGATGTCTGTATTGCTCTTACAGACGCTGATTTCCGAGAAGAGATCACGCGAGCAGAAAAACTGATCACAGGTGGTTATTTAAGGTTAGGTCTTTTCGGAATGTGCTTTATCGCAGGCGGTATCGCCATCGTTAAGCAAAATTGGATGATGTTAGTTGCGGCCGCTTCCGGTGTTTTGTTCATCTACATGATGAAAGGCTGGGTGACGTCTAATTTTGCAATTCTTATCTAAGGTCATTTGCCTATGGAAGATTACGATCAGCACATTTTGCTTCATCGGCTAGACGACCCACTTCGTCTCCTCTTTTGGACTGTTGATGAGGCAGCTTCGATTCTTATTCCGCCGTTCTTAGGTCTTGGCATGGATCGCCCTTTTTTGGGACTTATTGGAGCGGGTATTGGATTTTTTGTTTTACGATCCTTGAAACGTCGTTGGGGAAATGGAACCTTGAAGCATGCCCTTTATTGGCATTTTCCTCATAATAGGCAAAAGCTTCTAAAAACGCCGCCATCTGCCGTCAGGGAGTATCTTGGATGAAGTGGCAATTAGCTCACGCACGTCTTCAAACGCTCTTGAAACAGCGAAACATCCTTACCTTTTGGTGCGCACTTTTTGGAATCATGGGGGTTTTAGAGGCTATCGTTTTATTAATAAAAGAGGATCGTATTATTTTGGTTCCTCCAGAGCTTAATCAGCGCGTTTGGGTTGAGAAAGGCCGTGTTTCTGAAGCCTATCTAGAGGAGATGGCCCTTTTTTTCATACATTTGGCCTTAGATGTAAACCCACTGAGCGCCGCTTATCAACGTGACGTTTTTTTACGATATGCATTGCCGCATAAATACGGACATCTTAAAGCTCAGCTTTTAGAAGATGAAGCCAGACTCTCCAAAGAAAATCTCTCAACAATTTTTCGTCCATCTGGGGTTATTGTGAACCGTTCAAAGGGATGGGTCGATGTTTCCGGAGATTTTATCGGAATTGTTGGGGAAAAGCGGATTTTCCAAATTCGAGAAACCTATAGGGTTCAGATGCATTTCTCGAAAGGGAATTTTTTCTTGGAAGCTCTTCAGTGTGTTCGAAGCGAAAGGCCTGAGAATGTACATCCGAAAAGCCAGATTGAATCATGAACATGAATAGGCATTTTTCAAAAAAATCGGTTGAATTGAGCTTGTGTTTGCTGTGGAGTATCTTGTCCATAGGAGCTTCCCTTGCTTTAGAAATTCCGCTTCGTGAGCAAAAAATTCTTCCTGTGTTACTTTCAAGCCAAGCTATGACGCGTATTTGGGTCAAAGATGATAGGATTCAGCAGCTCTTTGGAATGACAGAAGATGTTGTTCTAGAGACTGACGATGAGCATGGACAGATCTTTTTAAAAATACTTGGAAATAAACCTGTTTATGTAACACTTGTAACAGAAGCGGGTGTAAGCCAAGAGCTTAAATTGATTCCAAAGAAAAAAGATCCAGAGCCGCTCATGCTTGTGAGTCGACCAAAGGATAGCTCGAACGTGGCTCCATCTCGTGGCAACACCTTAGCTTGGACGGCTGCTATATTTGAGTTACGAAATATTGCACGAACCTTACCCCAAAATTTCATCCCGAAACCGTCTGAGAGACTCAGATGCTTGAGAGCTAAATCTTCTGGATTGGAACATGTGAGCGTTGAGCGCCTATATCAACAAGATACACAGGGGGTCCGTCGGGTTATTGATCGTCTGAATTATAAGGGGGCTAAATTTTTAAACCTTTCTCCTTCTTGTTTAGCGCAGGTTGGAGAAGTAGCCCTTGGAATTGAGCGTACGCAGCTTGAGCCTGGCCAGAGCACCCTTCTTTATGGAGTTGAAGCAATTCCATGACGCCTGAACAGATTAAACGAAGACAATACTTGTTAGCTGGAAGTATCGCATTTGCGATTTTAGTTTGTGTCATCGCACTTTTGGTAACCCTTATGGAAGATGGACCTTCACTAAATATTTCAGAAGGTGCAGCGAAAGAAATTTCTATTACGTCAGCAGGCAAGCGTATTAATCCCCAAGAAATTTGGGTTGAAAGGATGGAGAGTGCTTCCAAACTCACCCAACAACGTTTAGAAACCCTCGAAAAATTAGTTCAAAACAATTTGAAGGGATCTCCGGAGGCAACTCAAGCTATTCAGCAGCTTCAAAAAGAATTTGCGGAATTGAAGAATTCCCAGGGCATATCCCAGGAAATCCAACAAGAACCAAGATCTTTGGAACAGTCTGGAGATCAAGGGGTTTCACAAGCTGGTTGGCAAGCTAAACCAACAATTTTTCCATCTGCTTCAGGCCAAGAAATAGGGGAGGGGGGAGCACCTCTTTTTCCTGGAGAAGGTTTTCCTAAAAACGGATTTGGAAAAATAGTCTTGAATTTGAAACAACGAGCAGGGCAAAAAGATATACGTTCTAAAAAAACCGTTGAGACCACCATCCCTGCAGGCGCTTACGCAAAAGCTGTTTTGCTGGGAGGCGTAGATGCTTCAACCGCCGTTGGATCCCAGTCAGACCCACGTCCCCTTTTACTCCGTGTCGTGGATCATGGGAATCTTCCTCGGCGTCTTAAATCTGATCTCAAAGCGTGCCACGTCCTTGCCTCAGCCTATGGGGATCTTGCAAGCGAACGTGTTTACATGCGCTTAGAGAAGCTTACCTGCACAGAGCCTTTGACAGGGGAAATCGTTGAGACAGAGGTTTCTGGCTATATTTCTGGAGAAGATGGCAAAGCAGGCGTTCGAGGCGTTGTCGTCGATCGATCTGGAGATGCTGTTCGAAGCAGCTTTATTGCAGGGCTGATAGGCGGAATGGGAGATTTTTTAAGTACACAGCAGCAACGTGCTTCTTATCCCATATCTCCTTTTGGGGTGAGCCAAGCGTTATCTGGCAAAGAGCTCTTAGCATCAGGAGCGTCTCAAGGCGTCTCAAATGCCATGGAAAAACTCGCTGATTTTTATATCAAGCGGGCAGAGCAGTTGCAGCCTGTTCTTCAAGTCGCCGCGGGGCGCCAAGTCGATCTTATTTTTACGCAAGGTGCTGATATCGGAAGCAGTTCAGTCAAACAAACTTTACAAAAAGTAAGGGAGCAGTCTCGCCAGGATGCAATTGCAAAACTTGCTTCTGGTGCTTCAAGTTCACCTCCAACGCAATCCTTATGGGGTCAACATCCATGATATACATTCAGTTCCGTTTAGCGATTTTATTGAGCCTTTTAAGCCTTGTTGGGTGCAGTAGCTACCAAGAATCTTTTGATTGTCCGCCAGGTCGTGGTGTTGGTTGTAAGTCTGTGAGTGAGGTCGATGCGTGTGTCGAATCAGGCCTTCTCCCAAGAGGCCAAGCCTCTTCTTTGCAGGTTTGGTTTGCACCAGAAGATGCTAATCCGACGTTTCCAAACGGCGTTGTGGTTCAGGTTCAGGAGCCTTCTTGAGATGAAAGCAGCGTGGATAGAAGCCGCGGGTCAATGGGTAGCAAACGTCTTTGGGGAACGAACAGCTTTTGGGGTTGAGACGGCAAGCCCATCCCTTGCACAACTTAATCGCTTCTTAAAAGTAAATCGACTACATCAGGTTTTACCTTACCGAAGTTATGACCCAACCACACAGCTTTTTGAAAACGAAGACGGTGCTGGGTTCGTCATCGAGTGCTCTCCTCTTGTTGGATGTACGGAAGCGATGCAGCGTGAAATCAGTGGCCTTTTTCAGCTAACGCTTCCAGAAGGCTCCAATCTGCAAGCCTTACTTTGGGCAGACCCAAGGGTTGAGCCTGTTCTTGCCAGTTGGCACCATGCTAGGGACATAGGCGTCTTTCACGAGATGGCGGAGCGTCGAACAACATTCTTGAGGCATGCTGCTGAATCTGGAGAGCTTCCCCTTCGGGATTTTCGTTGTCTGATCTCCTACAGTCAACCGAAAGAAGGGCACGCCCTTGAGATCCAAAAGCTCATAGGACTCAAGTCTCAATTCATAACAGCACTTCAAACACTTGGAACGCATGTTCAGGTCCTAAATGCACAAGGACTTCTTCAATTTTTGGATGGGTTGCTGCATGGAGAGCTGACGTGTGAAGCCTCTTCTGTTAGGTGGAACCCTTACCACATCCTGAGTCAGCAAATACCACGTTCAACCGTTGCATGGTCGATAACACCAGAGGGGATTGACCTTCAAGACCGTGTGATCCGAGCTTATTCTCCAAGGAGGGAGCCGGAATACTGGTCCTTACACGCCATGAGTGATCTTATTGGAGATCCGTTCCGAGAATTGATGCGCATGGGGTGTCCATTTTGGATTCACTATGGTGTTCATATTCCACGGCAAGAATCCTTTAAAACTAAAATTCAAAGTCGAGAAGGTTGGGTTGAGGCTCAGGCAAATTCAAAAATTGGGAAAAAGATCCCCATTCTTCGACAACAAGCGAAGGAATTGGATTTTGTGAGGCATCAGCTCGGCAAAGGTGAGCGTTTTGCGCAAACAGCCTTTACTGTTTTTCTAAGCTCTCCGAAAGAAAAGATAGATCACCACGAGCAAGTTTTGCTCAACCTTTACCGATCGAAGCGATGGTATCTTCAACATGAAAAATATCTTCAATTTCAGCAATTGCTTGGTTGCTTGCCGATGAGCTGGGGAGAAGGGCTTGCTCGTGAACTTCAGTATCATCATCGTCTGAAAACCACGCTGAGTACCGAGGCATCCAATCTCCTCCCCTTGCAAGGTGAATGGAAGGGGACGTCTTCTCCGGGGATGCTTTTGGTTGGACGGCTTGGACAGCTTTTCACCTGGAGTCCCTTTGATAATCTTGCTGGAAACTATAACGTCATTGTCGTAGGTCGTTCGGGCTCTGGAAAATCTGTTTTTATGCAAGAACAGCTCAGCTGTACGGTTGGACAAGGAGGAAACGTCTTTGTTTTGGACGTAGGCAGGAGTTTTGAAAAAACGGTTAAGCTGTTAGGTGGGCAGTATATTGAATTTACCGCTGACTCTGATCTTTGCTTAAATCCATTTTCTTCATTGCCTCAAGATAACCCGCAAGAGACAGCCGATGCGCTTGGGATGTTGAAATCCGTCTTGTCTTTGATGGCGGCACCTAAAGAAGGCACGGGAGATCTGGAAAACGCCTATCTTGACCAATCCCTCCAGGCTGTTTGGGAGGAAAAAGGACGTGAGGGCTGCCTGGATGATGTTGCAATTTATTTACGCCAACAGAAAGACCCCTTGGCACATAATTTAGGCGTAAAACTGTTTCCCTATACGAGCCAAGGGGCTTATGGTCGGTTCTTTAATGGTCCTGCAACCGTTGATCTGAATGCATCACTTGTTTGTGTCGAGCTTGAAGAATTGAAAGAGCGGAAAGATCTTCAATCTGTTCTCGTCCAGATGATTATTTTACAAATCACCAATCGTCTTTACGGCGGGGATCGTAAAACACCCTCCCAACTTTTTTTGGACGAAGCGTGGGACTTGCTCCGTGCAAGGCAGGCTGGAGAATTTATTGAAACAGCCGCAAGAAGGCTTCGTAAGTATCGAGGTGGTCTTGTCGTCGGGACACAGTCCGTCCATGATTTTTTTACATCTCCAGGTGCCCAAGCTGCTTTTGATAACTCCGATTGGATGTGTTTGCTTTCTCAGAAAAAAGAATCCATTGAGCAATTGAAGAAAATGAGCCGAATTTCTATGGATCCCATGATGGAGCGACTGCTTGAATCGCTCCAAACGCGCCAAGGTGAGTATGCAGAAATCTTATTGTATGGGCCAGAAGGTTATGCCGTTGGGAGGCTGGTGCTTGACCCTTTTTCGAAAATCCTTTACTCGACCAAGGCCGAAGAATTTACGTCCGTTAAGGAAAGACTGGATGGAGGAGAAAGTCTCGTAGAAGCGGTTGAAGCGGTTGCTAGGGTGAAAGGGTAGGGGATTGGAACTTTTTTCTAAAAATTCATCTGCGATAGCTTGGTGTGTTGCGCTGCTGAGTAGCATTGTGATTTGTATTGTTTTGTGGAAGCATACCCACCAGCCAACTTGGGTTTGTGTGGACCTTCAAGCCATGGTTCGTGATGCGATTGGCGAGGAAAATTTTCAAAGCTTGAGTGATGAAGCCCTTACAAATCACGTAATGCGAACTATTGAAGCTTGTCGTGAGAGGGTGAAACAGTATGCGATCCAGCATCGTCTCAGGGTTCTCCCGAAATCGGTTGTCCTATCTCCTTTACCCGATATCACACAATACTTCATGGGGAAATCGTGTCGACCGTAGTCTACCTTCAGTGGCTTCTGCTGCTATGCTTTTTGAGTTGTTTTGGCATATTCGTGTGGCATACAGAGCTTGGGATTAATCAAACATCAAGCATTCGAGATCGGTTATGGGTGACGTGGAAGGAAAGCTCTTTTAAGAAGAATGAGTTGGTAACGCTTGCAAATCATCCAACAAGCTATCTCCCAAAAGAAAGATTTACCAAGCGTGTGAAAGGGTTGCCTGGAGATAAAATTCATATTCAGCATGGAAAACTATATCTCAATGAAAAAGTAGTTGGCGATCTTTTCTCAGCGACATCAGATGGAAGACCTTTAACACCCTTGAAATCAAGGGTTATCCCTCCAGGATACATCTTCGTCATGGGGGATCATCCGAGGTCCTTTGATTCCAGATATCAAGAATTCGGGCTTGTCTCCATCAAGCATATTGTTGGGAGGTCCATCAGAATATGGTGAAAGCGCTTCTCTTTTTGGCCTTTGGATTGATTCTAGCCATAGGAAATGTGATGGGAGCTGATTTGGGCGTTCGTGGGGCAACATTCCCCATCCAAGAGCCAGATATGCTGACGCAGTTAGAGATGCGTTTGAAGAGCTTGGAAGCCTCAGGTGAACTTGAAAAGCTTCAAAAAAACCTTGTCGGAACCGTTTCTGCAACGATCCAAAAGCCCAAAGCTGTTGGAGGACTGCAAAAAACAAAAGCTTTCAGAAGTTTTACCTGGGATCCAACGATTGTCCTGCCGTTTGATTTAAAAGATGCTAAAGGGACTGTTTTTTACCAAGCTGGACGTCGGCTGAACCCCCTTCACCATCGCGCTTACGAAAAAATCCTCTTTTTTCTAGATGGGAGAGATGTTGAGCAGATTGATTGGGTCAAAGAGCAGCCGCTTTCCAAGGGTATCGTCATTCTGGTAGCAGGATCTCCAACAGACGTTTCACAAGCCCTTGGCGTTCGTTGCTTCTTTGATCAGAAAGGTCTATTAACACAAAAATTTGGGATTCAGCAGGTTCCAGCTAGGGTTCAGTCTGAAGGAGAGGTATTGCGCATTGAGGAATGTGTTTCTGGGGTCGGTGAAGATTCATGAAGATGCTTCAAACATTTTTTGTTTTGATTAGTTTAGCGTTGGTGTTTTTAGGGAAATTCCAAGCCAACGCAACCTGTGTAGGGAAATTTCCAAACCCTATCACGGATATTTGTTGGTCTTGCATCTTCCCCATAACATTTGCAGGTGTGAAAATTTCTTCAGGAGAAGATATTCCATCTCCCCAACAACCCATTTGCTTTTGCAAAGATCCTCCAAGGATCGGTATACCAGTTTCCTTTTGGGAGCCTGTACGTCTCGTGGATGTCACGAGGACGCCTTATTGTATGGTGAACTTGGGTGGACTTCAGTTGGGTGGAAATGGCATCAAAGGGAGAGGCAGCGTCGGGCAGCGCCACGAAGGTGGGATGAAGCACAGCTTTTACCAGGTTCATTGGTACGTTTATCCAGTTATTTATTGGCTAGAACTTTTGATGGACTTTGTATGCCTTGAGCGAGCTTCGTTTGATGTGGCTTATCTTACAGAGCTTGATCCGTTGTGGAATGATGATGAGACTTCCTTTTTGTTAAATCCAGAGGCTGCGCTTTTTGCAAACCCTATCGCCCAGGCTGCGTGTGCCGCAGATTGCGTTATGGCAACCTCGGGCTTTGGGAAAGATGCGCTCTTTTGGTGCAGTGGATGTCAAGGATCAATCTACCCCTTTACGGGAACGGTTTCAGCCCAAAGCAGTGGTATTCAAGGGAGTCTTCTATTAACAGCTCGCTTCCTAGCGAAGCTGCATAGAGAAGGCCTGTTATGGGGAACCCTGGGTGATTTAGGACTTTGTAATAAATATCCGATGCCAATTATGCGCAAGAGTCAGTACAAAACCCAAATGGTCTATCCGATCCCATCGACCCAAAAGGGCTGCCATCCCATCGGTCGAAGTGATCTTCTCTGGTCTTCAGGTCGTGAATTCCCCGTGCGTGGCGAAGATTTTGGTTATTTAATCTGGAGGAAGCGATCATGCTGTCTTTTTTGATAAGCGTTGGAGTGGTGATCCAGGCGGGATCCATGAGCCAAATCGCATTCAGGACGCTTCAACCGCAAGTATCCACAGGGTGTGAAGACAAGCTTAATCTTGAGAACCTTAATGAAAAAAAAGCAAATTACCCATTGGGTTGTTCAAGGAAAAAAGCAGTTTTACAAGAGGAACCGCTTCGCCATGATTTGCCGAAAGAGCTTTCCCATACGCTAGGTCTTGCCAAGCTTTTCGTGTTTGTTTCGTTCAGTTTAAGTTCAGAAACACTTCAGGCATTATCGAGGGATTTGAAGCGGGTAGGGGGTGTGATGGTGTTTCGCGGGCTTTTGGAAGGGAGTTTTTCAAAAACAGCTAAGCGGATGCGTGAGCTTGGGATTGAAGCTGAGATTGATCCCACACTTTTTCGTCGCTATAAAGTGCAGAGAGTTCCAACGTTTCTTATTGAAGAACACACAACAGGAGAAGATGTTGTAATTCTCAACGATCGTTTATCTGGGAATGTGAGTCTTTCTTACGCTCTTTCGAAATTTTCAACGTTTGGTCAGGTCAAAGGTGTGAAAAACATGCTCGAGGAGTTAGAAAATCCGCTATGAAGATCCATCTTTGCAGCATGCTACTACTTGGACATGCCATGGCTACGGAGAATTACACAGAATTCGCAAAAAAAAGGGCGCAAGAGGGTTTGAGCAGCATCAAGGCTAATCGTGCAGATGCTGTACCAGGATTCAGGCCAAATGATCCTCCAGAGATTGCATTTCAGGATTATAAGAACCTAGAAGCTGCAGCTCAAGAACAAATTTTTTCAAAAAATGAATCAGATTCTTATGCAGCTTTTCTGATAGAATCAGCTCAAAACAGGCCCTATATGGCACTTGATCTCCAGAAAGACCCTATCATTTTGCCCACACAAGAGGCTCTTGCTGATCCAGAAGGGTTTTTGGGACGTGGGAATTTCAACAATAGAAATCTTCCCTCCTTTTGGGAGATATCTTGTGAAGAAGGCAGGGCAGAAACAACCTACGCATGTCAAAAGACTCTGATCGCCCCAACAATCCATATTGAGCCTGCAAAATATTCCAATTTCTGGTGTCGGGTGAATTGGCACAGGCCGGACGACCCCTCCTGCCAAGCCAAGACCTACTATAATCCTCCACGGATGTATGAACCTGAGAAGGTAACGGTCACAGACACAGCGTGGTCAAGCACGTGCAATCGTTTGGAAGCATTGACTAAGAAGGGTCTGTGCAAACTCATTAAGAAGCACTGCCCGAAGGGGCAAGAAACAAGAGATGTGGTTGGAACGCTTGCTGACGGAGAGAAGACGGTTTCAAAACCTATCACCTATCCGTGCTGGCAATGGAAATTCGTTTATGCATGTTTTGGGGAAAAGGCTTCAGGGTGTGAGTCTTTAAGGCGCGCCTCTTGTGAGCAGATCGCCTCTGTTTGTATTCGAAAAATAGGAGAGCATTGTGTGCTTTGGAGACAAAAGTTTAGATGTTTTAAGACACCAGCGAAACCTCTTGAACCTCAAAAGCGCATCCCTATCCAATTGGATACGATTAAGGAAGTCGCTTCCTATCCAAAAAATCAAGAGATGCAGGAAGCCATTTCAAAACTTTCGATGCTGAAAGAAATTCAGCAAGATCTTGAGCAAATTCATGCAAAAGATGTTTTGCCAAAGATTTTTAAAGGATCTTGTAAGCGGTGCACGATTGCTTTTGGTGGATTTAGCGATTGTTGTGGTTCTGGAAAAGGGTGGGGGCACAGCTTGCAATTGACGGGATGCAACGGAGAAGAAAAGGATCTTGCACAACGGAGGGCAAGAGGACTTTGCGTTTCCATTGGCGTTTATTGCGCTGAGAAGGTCTTGGGCGTTTGCATCCGAAAAAAGCAATCCTATTGTTGTTTTCCGAGTAAATTAGCCCGCATTTTACATGAGCAGGGGAGGAAAAGTCTTGGTATCAGCTGGGGAAACGCTGAGCATCCAAATTGTGAAGGGTTTGCACCCGAGCAGCTTGCAAGTTTGAACTTAGATATCTTGAATTTTGAGGAGCTTTATGGAGAACTGCGAGCCAAGACTCAACTTCCGGATGTGTCTGTGGCCAAGCGTAATTTGAGCCGATCTGTTCAAGATATGGTGACTTCGCTTGGAAATACAGAAAAAGAAGGAAGCGACTAAATGAGGGTATCTAGCCTCTTCTTCTGGATCAGCAGCGCAATGGCAGCACCAGAAGCCATCAACAAGACATCGTCCCTTTCATCCTATTTTTGGAATCAAAAAGCTGAAGGTTGGCATTGGTATGAAGTGTTTCCAGAACAAAAGGTAATACAACCTGTAATTTTACCCAAAGTTCAATCGCCAACAGAGATTTTGGAAGCTTTTAAAGCTGAGGTAACCCGAAAACTTCACACAGCCTTAGTCAATCCATCTTTTGAAAATGTGAAAGCCTACCAAGAAATTCAAAAAAAATTGATGGATCGTTCAGAGGCGTTTTCCAAGCGCTGGTTAGAAGTGCTTTATCAGACACCGCATCTTGATGAAACGGTCGCATACCCTATTTCTCAAGCCGCGCGCCATTCCTATTTGGATCATAGGAGGCGCAGCTTACAGAAGCTTTTGAAGAAACTTGCTCAACGTTATGGATTGCTCTTTTTCTTTCAAGGAAACTGTTCTTATTGCCATCAGTTTGCTCCCCTTGTGAGGCAATTTGCAAAAACCTATGGCTGGTCTGTCCTAGCGGTTAGTTTAGATGGTACCGTTTTGCAAGATTTTCCAGATGCAAAACCTGATAACGGTGCAGCAGCTTCTTTGAACATTGAAACAGTTCCAGCCTTGATTGCGGTCAATCCTAAAACAGGAAATTTAATTCCTGTCAGTTTTGGGATGCGAAGCATGGATCAGCTGGAAGAACATTTTCACCTGTTAGCCGAACAGAAAGCCTTTGAATGAGCTCAAAAGTTTTAGCCTGTGTGCTGTTTTTATGTCTCCAAGGTCATCTTGGGTTTTGCAGCGTCCAGGGAGACCTAGGAACATTTTTCAAGAGCCTTGGGAGCGCTACCAACACGACCAGCGCTGCTGTTTATAAAGATCAGTCTGCCGGTTACTACACGGGAGGAAGCCTATTTGCGAGGAATACGGTCCACAACGCCCAGCTAGCTTCCCTTCGTTTACCTGGATATCGTGCAGGCTGTGGTGGGATTGACATGCATTTTGGAGCATTTTCATTTATCAGCAGCGAAGAGCTCGTTAAAGCCCTCAAAGCCATTGGGTCGAGTGTTGGAAGCTATGCGATGATGTTAGCTTTAGAGACGCTCTCACCTCAAATTAAAAACATCATGACAGAGCTCAACGATCTTGCGCAGCGGATTAACCAAGCCAATTTAAATTCTTGTGAGCTTGCAGCAACAACGCTTGGGGCGCTTCTTCCTCAATCTGAGGTTGCCAATCGTCATGTGTGCACCATGATTGGGTCTGACAGAAAATATGGCGGATTTTCTGATTATGCAGCAGCCAAGCAAGGCTGTGGCGCTGGTGGAAGACGGGATGCTGTTTTAGAGGCGGGTCAATCAGATCCAAGGTTCATGAAAATGCT
>JBOFKH010000202.1:0-2542 GCA_051657225.1 Alphaproteobacteria bacterium | reverse complement strand
ATGCAATAAAAGAATATATCAAAGAAAAAAGAGCCTAGTTTGCAGCTAGGCTCTATTCGCTAAATTTTTTGGTGCAGAACCAAAAAGAAATACACTGAGATTCTACCATTTTTTTTGGTCAGGTCAAGTTTTTGTTCTGCGCCTCCACATCCAGGAGGAATTGTGAAGAAAGAACGTCAGGGAGATGGGCCCCTTTTAACCCCACAAAACGTTAAAAAGCTTGCCGCGCTATTTGGAAGAAGCGCCGCTATTTTCGTGAAACAGTTGGAATTTTGGATCTCCTCGCCTAAAGGCTATGGGGTCGTATATCAGGAAAAAAGATGGATTTTTAACTCCCTCGAGGAATGGGCGGATCAATTGTGCTGCTCACGGGCAACCGTTGCAAGAAATGTTTCAACTCTTTTGAAACAAGGCTTGCTTGAGGTTGAAAAGCTTTCAAAGAATAAAACCAGGCGAACCAACTACTACACCTTGAACTATGCAAAGCTTCAAGAAGCCCTAGGCATTTCAGATTCCTCCTTCCAGACTCCCATTCAACTTGAAGTTTCTCAAGAATCCTCCGTTTATAGAGGAGCAAAAATCCAACCACAGCAGGATGATCTCCAACCTCATGCATGCGACGCTAATTCTGTCCTTTTGAGATGGTTACCGTCTCAGGATGAGACGATCCATATATCCAATAACCTTCAAAACACAACCTTCTCTCTTGAAAAGAGTTCACAAGAAAAAAGGGGAGGGGAAGAACCTTTAGTTGAGACCCTCCTTTCCATCTGGAATGAAATTACGGGACAACAGTGTCAACTAACTTTTAAACGGATTGCTTACCTAAAAGCTGCTTTCCGGACACGGTTTGAGTCCAATTTAGATAAATGGAAAGCTTTTTGCCAGCGCGTTGCTTCCAGCGATTTTCTGATGGGGCGTGTGAAATCAACCTTTCGCGCGTCGCTCGATTGGGTTCTCAATTTCGATACCATCACTCGGATTTTTGAGGGTGATTTTGGAGTTCGAGATCTCCAGTCCTTTGACCCTCGTGGTTCTGAGGAAATAGCTCAACAAGAAGCGCTTCAAGCTGAAGTTAGAGCATCTAAAGATTCTTCAATCATCAAAATGCTGAGATTAGAGCTTTTGAAAACCTTTGGAGCTTCAACCTACCGGAGCTGGTTTGAAAAACTTCAGATGAGGCAAGGGGAGGGGGGGCTCCGCCTCATAAGCTCATCCGACTTTTTTACGGATTATCTCCAGTCTCACTTTGGCTGGAAACTTGAAACGATTGTTGGGAACAAGGTGTCGTATGAAACGGCTGTTTGAAAGAGAGTTTCTTGAGATTATGTGTCCATGGGGGCTTGTACAAGCTTCAGTTACGCACAAAAAACGTGCAATCCGAAAGGAAGGTAGGCAAGTGCGCCATCTTGAGCTGCCAAGCCTCACTTATCCCAAGGCTTTTCCACAGAGAATGGGGATAATGCAGAACCGCTTAGTGCTGCTGTTGCTTGAGAGCCATCAAGTCCTGCTTGGAGAGACCTGTTGCGCGTAAGACGACATCCTCATCGATCTCAAGGGCCAAGAGTTTTTTAGCTGTTTCGAGTTTTTCTCTTAACTGTCCTTTTTCGAAGCCCATGGATTGTCCTTTTTCGAAGCCTTCCTTTCGAAGCTGTTCAGCGATAGTCACGATGGTGTCTCCTTGTTGCAGGTTGGTAGTCAGGGCCCTGACGAACGCGGCGGGGTCTTGAACTTCTCCCGCCTCGAAGAGGTAGGAGACCATAAGCCTAATGTACCCCGTTTCTTCGTCAAGTTCAAGATCTCGGAGCAACCCCACGATTTGCCCCAATAAAGGTAAAAAATCCAGTTCTCGGATATGCTTAGCCAGGAATGCCATGGCACCGAAATGACGCGCTTTCAGGAGATGCTCATCTGGAACGGTCGTCAGGTCTACCAGGGGGCAGGGGGCGTGGTAGATGCGTCTTGCAAGCTCCGGATCCTCGAACAAATCCAAAAAATCTGTGGAGTAGGGGTAAGGTTTTTCTCCTGTGTAAAAAATTATAGGATAGATCAGCGGAAGGGGTAGGGGAGAATCCCCTTTTTTTTTGGCTTTCAGGTGCTGTTCCAGAATCGCTAAGCAATACTTTTGCATGCGAAGTGGAAGCGTTTTGTAAGGCGTTGAGGTGTTTTCAACCAGAAGATAGAGGTAACCCATTTGGTTGCCTTGCTTGCCCTGAAATTTGGCTGTGTAGAGGAGATCTGCGATCTGTAGTTTCAAATCTTCCTCCACAAAACTGTCCTTTTGGGGCGTGATGGAGTCAAAATCTAAGCGTTCCTTGAGAAATGTCGGCAAATTTTCTTGAAAAAACTCCCGAACGACCTCAGGGCGGGACATCATGCCCCTTAAAAATCGGTCATGGGGGGTTGGATTCTTAGAGGATTTAATAGGCTTTTTGATGTCATTCATGGGGGATCCTTCATGCAAACCTATTGTTCAAATCAAGCATCATGTTACGAGGTTTTGGAGATCTATCCAAGAAAATTGTGGTGATAAAGATGGAAG
>JBOFKH010000201.1:0-4163 GCA_051657225.1 Alphaproteobacteria bacterium | reverse complement strand
GTTTAAAAAAACTTTTAGAAGACCCTGCTGTTGAAAAAATCTTCCACTTTGCGCGTTTTGACGTAGCTCTTTTGTACAACGATTTGAATATCTTGTGTCAGCCTATTTATTGTACTAAAATTGCGTCTCGCTTGGCTCGAACCTATACGGATCGCCATGGTTTAAAGGATTTGTGCAGAGATCTTTTAAGCGTTGATCTTTCAAAATCAGAACAAACATCTGACTGGGGCGCTGAAAAATTAACGGAAGAGCAAAAACGCTATGCCGCAACGGATGTGCTTCACCTCCATGCTTTGCGTAAAAAATTAGACATTTTACTGCAACGTGAAAAGCGGTTGCAGCTTGCCAAAGCTTGTTTTCAATTTTTACCTCACAGAGCTATTCTTGATTGCGCAGGTTGGGAAGATGATATTTTTCAGCATTAATCAACTGGAATTTGTTTTATGATGGATGTCCCGCTTGATCAGCTTGAGACCAAAATAGCTTATACGTTTAAAAACAAAATGCTGTTGCAACAGATGTTGACCCACCCGAGTTTTTCGAAAAAAAAGTGTGTAGCCCATGGTTTTGAGCGTTTTGAGTTTTTAGGAGATCGGGTTTTGGGCCTTGTGATCGCGAACTGGCTTTATCGATCCTATCCTGAAGATTCAGAAGGGACGCTTTCTAAACGTCACAGCAATTTTGTGGGAAGAAAAGCGCTTCAGCAGGTTGCGGAACAGATTGAACTTGGAAAATTTCTTTTATTTGATCAAGATGTTCGCCAAAAGCATCACACCATTTTGTCTGATGCGTGTGAAGCTTTGATTGGCGCTATTTTTTTGGATGGAGGAGTGAGGGCTGCTCAAAAATTTATCCTCCATGCTTGGAAAGGGCTTTTAAGCGACAAAACCATCTCTCTCGTAGACCCAAAATCTGCTTTGCAGGAGTGGTCTCAGTCCCAACACAAAGGTCTCCCTCTTTATAAGACCGTGAAGACTTCTGGGCCTGACCATGACCCAAAGTTTACAGTCTCAGTCCATGTAGAGGGGCTTCAAATTTTTCAAGGCGTGGGAACTTCAAAGCGGGAAGCAGAAAAACAAGCCGCAGAAAAAGCCTTGATTTTTTTAAACATACACAAATAAATGTTGTCGCAAATGTTATTTATAGCGAAGATGTTTAATAAGGTCTTGCAAAAAAAAGAGACACAGCGTATTTTGAAACCTATTCTTTGCGATGGGGTGTAGCCAAGTGGTAAGGCAACGGTTTTTGGTACCGTCATTCCTAGGTTCGAATCCTAGCACCCCAGCCATATTTTTCTGAAGCGTTCGTGATGCAAACTTGGATTCTAAAATCAGAGCCAGAGACTTGGTCTTGGGAGCAACAGTTGACCCATCGCACCACGTCTTGGGATGGTGTTCGTAACTATCAAGCGTCTCATTTCCTTCGTCAGATGGCGGTTGGTGACCTCGCCTTTTTTTATCATTCTGGGAGACAGCGCGCTATTGTGGGGCTTGTGAAGGTCACAAAATTCTACTATCCAGATCCAAGTGATGTTTCTGCTCGCTTTGGCATGGTTGATGTAGACGCGGTTTCAGCCTTAAAGCAACCCATCTCCCTTCAGCGTATCAAGGCAGAGCCCTGCCTTCAACATCTGGGGCTTGTGCGCCAAAGTCGTTTATCTGTTATGCCGATAGATCGTACAAGTTTCCAATTAATCTTGGAATGGGGTGGCTTAGACAACCCCATCGTTGTTTAAAGAGTTTAAGGACCCTAAATAGGCTTGGAGCGCCTCCCGCTGTTTCAAGAAAATGTCTTGAATGCCTGCATGCCCCATCTCGAGAAGCTTTGAGAACTCTTGAGCACAAAAGGCGCGCTGTTCACCTGTTGCTTGAATCTCAATAAATTTTCCGCCTTCTTCAGAAGACATCACCAGGTTCATGTCAGCATCAGCTTGGCTGTCTTCTGCATAATCCAGGTCCAACAAAGGCGCATCTTTCACAAGCCCGCAAGAAACAGCTGCAACTTGGGCAAGCAACGGCATCTTCGTGAGTTTACGTTGATCTATCAACCCGTTCAAAGCCAGATAGAGAGCGATATAGGCCCCAGAAATCGCTGCTGTGCGCGTTCCCCCGTCTGCTTGGAGGACATCACAGTCTAGGCGAATTTGGCGCTCTCCCAGCTCTGCAAAATCCATCACAGCGCGTAAGGAACGCCCAATGAGGCGCTGAATTTCATGGGTTCGTCCAGATTGCTTGCCCTTTGCAGCTTCTCGATCTGTCCGGCTGTGGGTTGCCCGGGGCAGCATGCCATATTCAGCTGTCACCCAGCCTTTTCCAGAATTTTTCAGAAAATGGGGAATCTTTTCTTCAACACTTGCGGTGCACAACACGTGGGTGTCTCCAAACTGCACCAGGCACGAGCCTTCTGCATGCTTAGAACCGGGGATTTGGAAATGAATGGGACGCAACATTTCGGGGTTGCGAGAAAAGGCGCGGGACATACATTCAATCCTTTGTTTAAAAAAAGCGGATAACCATTGATTTTTCCTTCCCTGGTTACTACATTTTAGAGAAGAAAAAAAGAAAAGTTTTTCTGATTAGCTAAAAAAAGGTGCCGCCTCATGTTTCTCGACCCACGTTCTACAGAAGTATTTCGTTGTATTGTAGAAGCTTATATGGAAACCGGTGAACCCATCGGGTCACGCACCATTTCTAAACGTCTGGGGCTTTCCCTATCCCCTGCAACCATTCGAAATGTGATGTCAGATCTGGAGACCACAGGGTTGTTATTTTCACCCCACACCTCTGCCGGGCGCCTTCCAACAGAAGCAGGCTTGCGGCTTTTTGTGGATGGCTTGATGGAATTTGGTGATCTCCCTACCGCAGAACAGGATCAGCTGGAAGAGCGGTGCCAAGCCCAAGGGAAAAGCCTTGAACAGCTATTTGAAGAAACAACCTTAACCCTTTCAGGTCTTTCGAGATGTGCTGGCCTGGTGCTGGCCCCCAAAACGGAAGCTCCCCTTAAGCACCTGGAGTTCGTTTATCTGAACAAAGGTCGTGCCATGGTTGTGATGGTGACGGAAGACGGGATGGTTGAAAACAGAATTTTGGAAATCTCTCCCCATCTCTCCCCCTCCCATTTAACGGAGGTAAGTAACTATCTCAACCGGTGGGTGGTGGGGAAACGCCTTGAAGAGGCCAAAATTTTCGTCGAAAAAGAGATGAAGCACCAACGGACACAGCTTGACCACGCAGCAGCTCAAGTGATTGAAGAAGGTTTGGCGCTATGGGGTGGGGAAGGCAGTAGGCGAACCCTCATCATCAAAGGACAGGCCCATTTGCTTGAAGAAGTCAAAGCTGTTGAAGATTTAAAGCACTTACAAAGCTTGTTTGAGGCCTTAGAAACCCAAGAAGAGCTTCTTGGCCTTCTCGACATGACCATTGAAGCGGATGGTGTTCAAATTTTCATTGGGTCTGGGACCCCTCTTTTTCAACTTTCAGGAAGCGCCATGATTATTGCACCCTATGGCAAGCTGAATGGCCATGTTGTGGGGGCGATTGGGGTGATCGGCCCCAAGCGCATGAATTATGGACGTATCATTCCCATGGTTGATTACACAGCTAAACTCCTTGGGCGTTTGATCAGCTAAATAAAATCTGTCCAAAGGCACCGTAATCAGGGGCAATTTTTGCATTGCGCTTTTCTTTTTTTGCCAATTTGCCGAAGGCACGGGTGTAATTTTTGATCTTTTTTTCTTTGTTTGCTATCGTTTTTTTTTAAAAAAATAAAAGCAAAATCCATAAAAATATTTAAAATTCAAATGGTTAAATGTAGAATCTCTCTTGTTTAGCTATCTTATTTTGGCTTTGAAAAGATGAATTTTTTTCTGAAAAACCTGCCCTTATTTCAACCATTTTTTAACTTTTTAAAGGAATAATGAAGTACTTTAAAAAATAAAAAATGAATATTTTTGAAATAAGGTGTTTTTTTTAAATCGATTTTAAGTTATTTTTAATATTGCTTAGAAAATAAAACTAATAATAAGGCGCGAATTACAGGTCGTTATAAAAAAGGTAGGCGTAATATGACAATGGATGTAAAGAATTTTGAAATTTCGGAAAACTATTCTCCTTCGGAAAGCGAGCCTTTTATGAGTCCGCTTCAAAAAGAATATTTTCGGATGA
>JBOFKH010000200.1:0-1148 GCA_051657225.1 Alphaproteobacteria bacterium | reverse complement strand
AAAAAACTCCTCCCAAACAAACCTGGTTTGTACTACGCTGTAAGAGGTTGGAGGGTTTTGTACATCGGGAAAGCAGAACAATCTATTAGATCACGTTGGCAAAGCCACCACAAGTACGAACAACTTAGAAATATAGGTGGAGTCAGGCTCTACTACGAACTTGTCCCCAAATGGCGAATTGCAGACGAGGAAGCAAGGCTGATTCAGAAATGGAAGCCTGAGCTTAACGGGCGAAATGAAAAGCGGAAAATTTTGGGTTCAGATGGTTGATTGGATGGTTTCGATAGGGTTCGTTACAATTGCGGTTTGGATTTTTACATAGAAAACCCCCTCTGAGATTGGTTTCTTAGAGGGGGTTTTTGTTAAGGGTGTTTGGCAAACCTCTTTTTAATCTCAACCACGATTTTACGAACTTCTTCTGAACTAAACTCTTCGGGGATTTTCTGAGATTTACTGGTGTCAATCTTTAATGCGCTGAAGATCGACGATCGCCAAATGGTGTGACACAGTACCCTACCTTTATTTCCATATGCTTCTTTAAGAGCTTTATAAATTACCAGTCTAGGAAGCTTACCCTTCCAATCCTGGATTGAGATGTCAGGAACTTTTTCGTAAGTATCGTTCTGAGTCACATCTTTTAAGTCCTTAAGCGGGATCAAGCTGTAAGTCCTAGATGAGATATCCCTCGCTAAAAGTCGCGATCGGATCGTGCTGATAGGGCGTTTTACGCTGTTTCTTGTAAGCCAAGCCTCTAAGTCTTTACCCCAAATGTGATTTGTAGGAGCGGGACTCTTAGCCCTAATACTACTAGATTTTTTCTGGGCTTCATAGATATCAAACAAGTCCCTAACCTTTCTTACCGCAACAGAAGGGTCATAGTAACGGTTAATGGAGAACTTAGAATATAGATTTCTAAGGTGAATCAGAGTAGGACTCACACCATACCGATCTACGAAATACGCTTCCATATGTCTCCCTAGAACCCATCCGTCAGCTCTAACCATAGGTTGCTCTCTAGCCAACAATCTAGCCTCACGCTTCTCAGCCGACTTTTTGTTGCGAGATTCGACATCATCGGGTACATATCTTTTCCAAGGATTTTCTCTCTTAAAGATAATCACCTTAGCTAAAGTTTGCAAATCGGTTTC
>JBOFKH010000199.1:0-1511 GCA_051657225.1 Alphaproteobacteria bacterium | reverse complement strand
CCTTCGGGTGGCCCTTTTTTTTTTCGTCTGTAGGATTTGACAAGCTGGCAGACTCGCTGTATACACGCGGGCGCACTCCCGGTTCCTTTATAGGCGCTGACCCTCTGATTAAACCCACACAGAAGGAACAACATTCAACTCTCACCACTTAGGAGACAACACACCATGATTTCTAACACCCTGACCGCCGCCCAACACCACGAAGTGTTCACCCACCTGCTGGCCCTAGTTGCCATCCTCGGCGCTATCATCATTGTGATTGGCGTAACGCTGGTCAAGATGTGGGTCCGCAAGGATTCCATCCGCTCGTTCGAAGCAAGGCACGCGTGCCTTGAAGATGACTTCATGCAACTTCAGGCCCGGCTGCGTAATGCTGACTCCTCCCTCATGTCAACGATGCGCACTGCCGAGCGCGAGCGCCAAGAGATGGGCACCATCATCAGCAACCTACGTGCTCAGCTGCGCAAGGTCACCAGCAAGGGTGAGACCATCGCTGACCTTACGTTCAATTGCCGTGGATACAGCGGGGCCAAGCGCTTCAGGGTATCAGCCAACGTCGCCAAGCTTGAAGTGCAGGAGCGGGACACCGAGATTGTCGTCGTGGAACACTTCATGGACGGCAGCAAGTTGCACTCCAAATTCCAGCGCTCTGACATCCAAGGTGGTGTCTTTGTCCGCTACGCTGACTGATTAAACCCACACAGAAGGAACAACCTTCAAATCACCATCCAAACAGGAGAACACCTAATGCTTAACCTCATCATCAACCCGTGCAAGCCCGTCAAGTTCAACGAGAAGGCCATCATCAAGGTGCTGGAGACTTCCGGCTCTGTCATCGCTGACATCAAGCACGATGGTGTGCGCTGTGAGCTGGTCATCAAGCCGACCGCTGATGTTCAAGGCCGACCGGCTGCCCGCTGCTATGCCTTCAGTCGCAGTGACAAGCTGTTGCCATCTCTGGTCGAGCTGTTCACGTCTGAGGACGAGCAGATTGCACTGGGGCAGCTGCTGAGCGAGTCCCTGTACCCCGCTGGTATCATCATCGACGGCGAGGTCATGGTGAAGGGTATGACCTTCCAGAAGTCCTCTGGCCGAATCCGCTCCAAGAAGCCAATCCCTGTTGGTGAGCTGGAGTTCGTCGTCTATGGCTATCTGCCGTTGGAACACTTCACCAACCCTGAGAACGACAAGCGGACCGTGCTGGACGTTGCCACCTGTGTTATGCAGGAGCAAATCAAGGTGCTGCTATGTCAGCTGAAGGAGCTGCTGCCGCAAATGAGCTGGTCTCAGGTCCAGAGCTACGATGTGTTCGACATCGCGTCCCTCCATGAGCTGTACGAGCAGGTGCGTGAGGCTGGCCATGAGGGTCTGGTCGTCAAGGACCCTCTGGCACCGTGGCACCGTGGCAAGCGCAATGGCTGGTGGAAGATGAAACCCGAGGACACCATCGACGGTCAAGTCGTTGGGCTGGTCTGGGGCACTGTCGGCAAGAAGTACGAAGGCAAGGTCGT
>JBOFKH010000198.1:0-8112 GCA_051657225.1 Alphaproteobacteria bacterium | reverse complement strand
TAGGAAGGGTTGCGGCTGGAGCCTGCTGAAGCTGCTCAACCTTCTCAAAAAGCGCCTCAAAGGGGAGGGATTTAAGGTCGGCTTTTCCGTGGGGATCTCGCAGGCGATCTAAATCTTCCAAACAGGTGGGTTTCAGAATCGCCAATTCCACCAAAAGGTCATCTTTCAAGACATGGCGACGGGGGCGGTCAAGCTGTTGGGCGAGGGTTTCCCGCCACATGCTGAGCTCCTTCAAAAGCGTCAGGGATGGGCCGTTGAGGGACTGAACCTGCCTGTTTTTGATGCGCTTCCAAAGGTCTTCCAAATTGGGCTCATAGGTTTCTGGCTTTAAAAGCGCTGCCATCTCATCCCCCAACCAAGCTTGGCGTTGGTTTTTTCCAAGGGTTTTTGAAAACCAGTGATACAACCGGCGCAGGTGGGTGACATCCCCCAGGGCATAGGTCAGCTGTTCTTTCCGAAGGGGGCGAGAGGACCAATCTGAAAAACGCGCCGTTTTATCAAGGTCATGCTTCAAAAGGTCTTTCACAAGGGTTTCGTAAGAAACAGACTCCCCAAAGCCACACACCATGGCAGCTATTTGGGTGTCAAACAGGGGCTCTGGAATGTTCCCCGTAAGGTGCCTAAAAATTTCAATATCCTGGCGACATGCATGAAAAACCTTCAAAATATCAGGGCGATAGATCAGCTCCCAAAAAACGGTGAGGTCAAGCCCCGCAGCAAGCGGATCAATAGCAACGGCTTTTTCAGCATCTGCAACCTGGATCAAGCAAAGAATGGGATAATAGGTGCGCTCACGGATGAACTCTGTATCAACCGTAATAAAGCGCGGGCCATCAGGGTCAAAGACAAGATTTTCACAAAAATGGTGCAGAGAAGCTGTGTCTTGGATCAAAACATGGGAAGAATCGTTTAACATGGAAAGATAGCGTCTCCTAGAGGCCCGTGCGGTTTAGAGTGTTTTAACGTGTTTCATCCCAAAAGCATAGGAAGAATTTGTGAAAGCGCCCCACAGCAGGGAAAGCGAAACATTTTTTTGAGATAAATTTATTAAAAATTTCCAATAAATAAAAAATATTGCCTTTTCAGCAAATTGTGCTAGGCTTTTGATAAAGTAAGAAAAAATAATACAAAATAAACAGGGAGATCTTCTAAAAATGAAACAGACAAATAAAATTAAGGCTTTTTTAACGGTTCTTGCAACCACCACGGCCCTTTCTTCCGGCTTTGCCTTGACGTGGGAGGAGCTATCGGTGGAGCAGAGGAAAGATATTATTAAAAGTGCATATGGTCCTAATTATCCTGCTGATAAAAAAGGGTTTTTGACTAATGAAGCAAATACACTAGGAAAGTTTAAAGAACGAATAGAAAGCAAACTCGACTTGGAGAATCTAACTTTCGAGGATTTTCGAACGATCCTGCAAGGCCTTGATTACGGCAAGGAGAAAGCTCAGAAAAATAAAATGCAGAAATATTTCACAGGAAAAGCAGATGTTAATATGAAAGCTTTGGAAGCATACCTTAGAGGCAAAGCGCCTGCAGCAGACGCAGCCCTAGGTATTGAGGAACCTAAAGAAAATCCTTCACCGGAAGAAAACATACAGGAATCTGGTCAACATTCGGAGCATGAAAATCTGTCCGAGGACGCTTCATCTGTCGTAAGTGAAGCAGAACCTGAGCAAAAAGAATCTTCGTCTGAAGCCTCTCAAAAGCAAGCTCCAACGTCTACTCCAGCCAAAGAAAATCCGATAGCAAAAGCCTATAGGGAAGCCGCTGAACGGAAGAAGGCTGCAGATTCAGCAAAAACACAGCCTAAAGCAACTGCTCCTGCTCCTGCTCCAACGTCTACTCCAGCCAACGAAAATCCGATAGCAAAAGCCTATAGGGAAGCTGCTGAACGGAAGAAGGCTGCAGATTTAGCAAAAGCAAAGCCTAAAGCAACTGCTCCTGCTCCAACGCCTCCTTCAACCAACGAAAATCCGATAGCAAAAGCCTATAGGGAAGCTGCTGAACGGAAGCAGGCTACAGATTTAGCAAAAGCAAATCAAGCATCCAATCCTGCTACAACGTCTATCCAAGCCAACGATCCAGCGGCAAACGCGAAGAAAGCGGCGGTAGAAACGAAATTTAATAACGTTATGCATTGGATAGGAGAAAGCTCTGAGGAAGAACTGAAAAAATATCAGCTGAGTGATTTGGTAGGTAATATAAAAAGTGAGACTCAAACAGAGATGAGCCTGCAAGATATTGAGAAGTATGCTCGAGAATTTATAACTCGCTATGATGAATCCGCAGCTAAAATTGCAAAAAAATCCCCTGAAGAACAAAGCAAACTTCAAAATACCTACCTAGGCGCCCAAAGGCTTTTGGAGCGTCTCAAGGAGCAGAAGCAGAAAGAGGAACAGAAGCAAGTAGCGTCGGAATCAGAGTCAGAAGAGGATCAAGAATCTTTTTCTAACTAACTAAAATCACCACCCTCTCTTTTCCTGTCATTCCCGCGCAGGCGGGAATCCAGGAAAAGCCTGTCCTGAACAGGACGCTTCAATAGAAGCATCAGCGTGTAGGGTTGTCTAGATTCCCGCCTCCGAGGGAATGACAAAGGGGAGGCGGGAAATGAAATATCTTTTACAAGGCACGTTCTATCGGCCTTTTGGGTCACCGCATTTTGGAGACACGCAAGTTCCCCAAGGGGTTTAACACAAGAGGAGCATTCACATGAAACAACTCATCGTTTGGTCAGGAAGCGTCCTGGCCTTGGCTTCAATTTTTTCAACACCTTCCCAGGCAGGTGATTCTGGTCGGTCCAGCATGGGCGCGCGGGAAGGGCAAAAAATATCAACGTCTCTCTATGTCCCCACCTCAAGGGAGCGTAAGGCTTCAGCGCCGCCTGCTCCACAGATTCAATCTCCAAATTCTGTTGCTGAAGAGATCCTTTCTGACGAGGAAATGTTGAAAAAACTTTATGCGGATTTGATGGAGTACAAAGCCAAAAATAGTGTGACCCTGAAAGATGCAGATTGGATTAAGTGGCTTATGGCAAAGGAATCTCTTGCCAAAATCTGGCTGGCTAAACTGAAGGCCTATCATGCAAAGCTCAAGGCCGCTGGACAGGTTCCCCAGCCCCAACCACCGGCTGTTACCGTAAAGTCGCCGCCGTTGCCTCTTAGAGATACACCTGCAACATCAACGTTACCACCACCGCTTACGAATGTGCCACCGATATCGAGCTTTCCAAAGCCGCCTGGCAATACAGCTCCGCCTCCACCTGGGAATGTGCCACCACCGTCGAGCCTGCCACCAGCTCCACCACCTCCGCCGCCGCTGCCCTCTAGTCCTGCAACACCACCGCCTCCTCCGCTAACTGCGGTGCCTCCTTCTGCAACCCAGACAACTGGCAAGGCAATATCTGCGGGAGACTTGAGCGGACAAAAGGGTAAATTAAAAAAAGTTACGGAACAAACACAAAAAAGCTCTGAGAAAAAAACAGCTGAAGAAGAAACACTTCAACAGGTGTTATCCAATGCATTGGATGCCAGAAGGCCACATATCCAAGGGGAAGAAGATGGGAAACCCGAAGGCGAGCTTAGAGATCCAAATGAATGGAACTAAAACCATCTCGACAAGCATGATAAAACAGCACAGCCACAGCAGGGGGCCCCATAGATTGGCTTAAAACCCATAGCCAAGGGCCCTTCTTTTTTGTAGAATGACCTCCAAAATGAACTTCACGAGAGGGAATCATGGCAGGTCATTCACAGTTTAAAAATATCATGCATCGCAAAGGGGCCCAAGACGCCAAACGGGCGAAATTATTTTCGAAAATGGGGCGGGAGCTTACCGTTGCGGCCAAACTAGGCGGGGATGACCCGGAGATGAATGCGCGCTTGCGAGCGGCCCTCCTCAACGCAAGGTCTTCCAACATGCCCAGGGAAAACATCGAGCGCGCCATTAAAAAAGGGGTTGGGGGCGAAGACCTCGCAGATTACCAAGAAGTTCGCTATGAGGGGTATGGCCCTGGCGGCGTCGCGGTTATTGTAGAAGCTTTGACCGATAATCGAAACCGCACGGCGGCTGAAGTGCGCTCTGCATTTCAGAAATTTGGGGGTTCCTTGGGGGAGGTGAACAGCGTCAGCTTTCTGTTTGATCGCCAGGGCTTTTTGCGCTATCCCCTCTCCATTGAGGCGGAGAAGATTTTTGAGATTTCCTTAGAAGCAGGGGCCGACGACGTGGAAACAACCGATGAGGGGCACGATGTTTTCTCCTCTTTTGAGAACTTTGCCAGCGTTCGGGCAGAACTGGAAAAGAGCCTAGGGGAGCCTGTGGAGGGGAAAATTGCTTGGTTCCCTAAAATTTTAGCAGAAGTTCAGCCAGATGCGTTGGAGACCCTTGAAAAATTCCTCAATTTGCTGGAAGATAATGACGATGTACAACAGGTTTGGGTTAATTGTCAATTTAATGAGGCATAATGCGGGGGTATCGTTGATATGTTGTCTGGATTAGAGTTGCTTGGTTTTGTCGCAGGGGCCTGCACGACGTTTTCTTTCGTGCCCCAGGTGGTGCGAATCTGGAAGACGCGTTCAGCGGAAGATGTGTCCCTTGCGATGTATTTCATCTTTTGCTCAGGGGTGGTTTTGTGGATTTTTTACGGATTTTCCAAAGGAGCTGTCTCCATTATTTTTTCAAACGTGTTGACGCTTTTTCTGGCTGCTAGCATCCTTGTGATGAAATTTCTTTTTCGCAAGTAAGCTTGTTTTTCAATGTAAAAAAACGGGAAGTTTCTTCGCTCCATGTCTTTTTGGATAACATCACTTCCCCAAAATGGGGTCCTTCGCCTTCAAGGGAATGATCGCCACAGGTTTCTCCAAGGGCTTATCACCCAAGATATTCACAACGTCACACCAGAGCAGGTTTGCTACAGCGCTTTCCTAACCCCCCAGGGGCGCTATCTGAATGATTTTTTGATCCTGGAAAATGTTGAGCAAAAGAGCTTAGACCTGATGTTGGATCGCTTCCATATCCCAGAATTGCTGCAACGCTTGACGCTCTACCGCTTGAGGTCTGACGTCACGTTTTCTGATGTGAGTGGCGCTTATGAAAACGTTGCTGTCGGGTCTTTTAACCAGCAACAGGACGCGCTTTCTGCCTTTCCTGTTTCTCGAGGAAATGCTACATGCATGATGGAAAAAGGAGTGTGGTTTACTTTTTATAGAGACCCCCGGTGCGAAGACCTGGGATGGCGGGGGTTGGTTGACATCTCTTCTGGCACGTTACCTCAAGATGTCCTCCAAGAAGCTTTGGGTATCTCTTTGACGCATGTACCTTTTGAGCACTATGATGCCCTGCGTTTAGAGCTGAGCGTTCCAGATCAGCACCGTGATTTGATCCCGGGAAGATCTATTCCTTTAGAGTGCGGTTTTGGGGAGCTGGGGGCCATTTCTTGGCAAAAGGGGTGTTATTTGGGACAAGAGCTGACGGCACGAACCCACCACCAGGGCCTTGTCCGCAAAAGGCTTTTAACCGTGGAAGGGGAAGGAGAGCTGCCGCCGTTTGGAACCAAGCTAACCTATAAAGGGGAACCCGCAGCGGAAATCCGCAGCGGCCTCAAGCTTCTTGATAAAAATCCAAGAAACAGGTGTTTAGCCCTGGTTCGCCTAGAGGCTTTCTTTGAAGCTGAAGCAAAACAAGAAGCGTTTACCCTAGAGGGAACCGATGCTTCCTACACACCTTACCGCGCAACTTGGATGGAGCTTACATCACCGTTTTCTTGAGTGGCTGCGATTTCATCAAAAGGCCCGGGAAGCAGCTCTGCTAAAGGAACGTCAATGAACCCGTTGTAAGAGCGATAGATCACCTGGGAATCATAGCCAAATTCTTGAATAACCTGGCGGCATGCTCCACATGGACTTACAGGGATCTGGGCGGCAGAGGCAACCGCTGTTGCTTTGAGACGCATTCTTGGCCCCTCATTGGCGACAGCGTTCATGATGGCAGCGCGTTCTGCACAAATGGTTAGCCCATAGGAAACATTTTCAACATTTGCTCCAGTAAAAATGTGACCAGCTTCTGTGAGAACAGCTGCTCCCACCCGAAATTTTGAGTAGGGTGCATAAGATTTTACCAAGGCCCCTTGAGCACTTTCAATAAGCTTTTCCCGTAGGGTTGTGTCAAAAACGACAGTGGACATTTGTGTCCCTCCTTTATTTTCGAATATAGACTTTTTCCACAGAAAATCAACTCGATCTGCAGACTGCTGCTTGGGCTGCAGCAAGACGAGCGATAGGTAATCTATAGGGTGAGCAGGAAATATAATCAAGTTTAATTTTTTCAAAATAGGCAATTGATTTAGGGTCTCCACCATGTTCCCCACAAATGCCCAGCTTTATGTTTGGCTTCGCGGCGCGCGCTTTTTGCACAGCCAAGGCGATGAGCTCTCCCACACCCGATTGATCCAAAGAAACAAAGGGGTCTCGATCTAGAATACCTTTTTGGCGATACACTTCTAGAAAAGATGCTGCATCATCCCGGGAAAGGCCAAAGGTTGTTTGGGTCAGGTCATTGGTTCCAAAGCTTATAAAATCTGCAAGCATCGCAATTTTATCTGCTTTAAGCGCTGCCCGTGGCAGCTCAATCATCGTTCCCAAGCTATAGTTCAAAGGCAATTGGGTTGTTGCTTTAACCCGCTGGGCAACAGCTTCTATGCGCTCCCGCAAGAAACGGAGCTCTCCGGTTAAAGCCACCAGGGGCACCATAATTTCCAAATTTAAGGGGATTCCCGTTTGTTGGATCGTTAAAAGGCTTGCTTCTAGCAAGGCCTGAACCTGCATTTCATAAATCTCAGGAGAGGTAATACCCAAGCGGCATCCCCTGTGTCCCAACATGGGGTTTGCTTCTTGGAGCTCACTCACCCGTTGCCGTACCATGGTGGTGGATTTTTGAAGTGAGCGTGCTAGCTGTTCGATCTCTCCTTCGCTGCGGGGGAGGAACTCATGCAAAGGGGGATCCAGCAACCGAACGGTGATGGGAAGCTCCCCCATCAACCTAAAGAGACCTTGAAAATCTTCCCGCTGCATGGGGAGAATCTTTTGGAGTGAGCGCTTTCGCTCTTCAGGGCTTTCGGCCAAGATCATCTCTCGAACCGCGAGGATACGGTTTGTTTCAAAAAACATATGCTCTGTCCGACACAAGCCGATTCCTTCCGCCCCAAAATGAAGTGCCGTGGCAATGTCTTGGGGTGTTTCGGCATTGGCACGCACGCGTAAACGCCTGGCTCCATCGGCCCACCGCATAAAAGCGCTAAAATCTCCTGAATCTAGCTTAGGCTTTTCTAAGCGCCCCTCTCCTTGAAACACCTCACCTGTTGAGCCATTGAAGGTGATCATATCCCCAGCTTTAAGCTTAATACCCCCAAAGCTGAAGGTTTGGGTTGAAAAATCGATATGGAGATTCTCTGCCCCCACAATGCAGGGGCGTCCCATTCCCCTAGCCACCACGGCTGCATGGCTTGTCATGCCTCCCCGGGCCGTTAAAATGCCTTGGGCCACCGTCATGCCATGAATATCTTCCGGGCTGGTTTCTTCTCTGACCAGGATCACCGGCTCTCCCTGTTCAGCTAAAGCAGCGCACGCATCCGCCGTGAAAACAACGCGACCAACGGCAGCCCCTGGAGAAGCCGGCAAACCTTTGCCTAGCAAACTTAAAGTTTGAGACGCCACAAGTTGAGGATGCAGCAATTGGTTAAGCCCCAAAGGCTCTACCCGACACAAGGCCTCCTCTTGGGTGATCAGGCCTTCTTCAACCAAATTTAAGGCTATTTTTAAGGAGGCAGGCGCTGTGCGTTTTCCATTGCGCGTCTGCAACAACCACAGCTTTCCTTTTTGGATGGTAAATTCAATATCCTGCATATCCCTATAATGTCCTTCAAGCTTATCCTTTAACCGGACAAGCTCTTGGTAAGCTTCTGGCATCAATTCTTCTAGGGATTTTTCTTTTTCAGAACGCTTTTGTTGAATCGTCAGAGGCTCAGGGGTTCGAATTCCTGCAACCACGTCTTCTCCCTGGGCGTTTAAGAGGTATTCTCCGAAAAAAAGCTTCTCGCCCGTGGAAGGGTGGCGGGTA
>JBOFKH010000197.1:0-4733 GCA_051657225.1 Alphaproteobacteria bacterium | reverse complement strand
TCCCAACCGCTCACCTTCTTTATCTGCTTGGCCTTGCGAAAAAAGGAGAGAAATTTACCTCCAATACAGTGTTTGATGGCAGCTCTTTGGAAGGTCCTGTTGAAATCAGCGCTTTCATCGGGAAACCCCATGAACCGGTTGGGTTTTCCAATTTAAACCGTTTTAAGGAGCATTTTGGTGCCCAAAAATTTTGGCCCATCCGATTTGCAGTTTATGGTGCCCAGAGTAAAGGCGAAACACCCGATCTTGAAAGCGCGCAGCAAATGCTTCCCAATGGCCTTCCCTTGGAATATATCATTGATTATGGCGATTTCAGAATTAAGGCTACCCTAGACCGTTATGAACTTTTGGGGGTGAAATGCACGTCTTAGCCAGCTTGTTTTTTCTTGGGAGAGATGTAACCTAAGTGAACATGAGTCTTTTCCCATGCTAGAAAGCAGCTTGCAAGCGTCCCTTCTGAATCTCATGTGTGAAGCAGGTGAGCGTTTGTGCCAGCTTTACCGTCAAGATTTACAACCCTTTACTAAACCAGATGGGTCTCCTGTTACCCAAGCAGATCAGGAAATTGATGTTTTGATACAGCGCGGGCTTGCTAGGCTTACGCCGGAGATTCCTATTATATCTGAAGAAAGCGCTTTTTATCCGGAACGCCAGGATCCGCAAGCCCCTTTTTGGCTTTTAGATCCATTAGATGGTACCCGAGCTTTTTTGAAAAAATCAGGCGAATTTGTCATTAATTTAGCGCTGATCCAGGAGGGAAAACCTGTTTCCGGGATCATCCATATTCCCTTAACCCAAGAAACTTATCTGGCTTTTCAGGGAGAAGCTTTTTACGCCCAGGAAACCCACATGAAACCGTTGACTTCGCCTCCGGTTCCTCCTCGGTGGACGGCGCTGGTTGGGTCAGCTTCAACGATAGTGCCTGAGCCGTTTCGTCACTTTCCTATTCAACAGGTTCAGCAGGTACAAAGTGCCCTCAAATTCTGTTGGCTGGCAGCAGGGAAAGCTCAATTTTCTTGGCGCTTTGCGCCGTGTTATGAATGGGATGTTGCGGCGGGGCAAGCGCTACTGGAAGCCCTTGGAGGAACTGTGTTAACCTACCAGGGTGAGCAGATCTTTTACGGATCTCGGCCGGATTACTATTACACCAAGGGTTTGATTCTTTATGGAACACAGGACGTGCAGCGTTTGGCCTGCAACACCCTCAACACTGAAACAGGTTGAAGAAGCGTTTTTACGGGGGGAGGTTATAGGGGTTCCCACGGAAACGG
The DNA here is from genome assembly GCA_051657225.1 of Alphaproteobacteria bacterium. Classification (GTDB taxonomy): domain Bacteria; phylum Pseudomonadota; class Alphaproteobacteria; order Holosporales; family JBOFFI01; genus JBOFFI01. Next base: position 3,462 of record JBOFKH010000197.1, on the reverse strand, counting down.
TTTACGGGCTTGCCGCCCGGGGAGATGATAACCACGCGGTCGCTCATATTTTTGAGCTCAAACAACGCCCTTCTTTTAACCCTCTGATCCTTCATTATCCATCAGCAGAAACAGTAGCACAGGATGTTGAGTGGAGCACAGTTGCAAATTTATTTGCAAAAGCTTTTTGGCCGGGGCCTTTAACGCTCATTCTGCCTCGAAAATTTTCCTCCCGTTTATCCGATTTGGTGAGTGCGGGGCTTTCAACGGTGGCAGTGCGGGTTCCATCTCATCCGTGGATGCAGGCTTTGCTTAAGTGCTTGCCCTTTCCCCTTGCGGCACCCAGCGCCAACCGCTCAGGTCATTTAAGCCCAACAACAGCCCAGCACGTTTTGGGTGATTTGGGAGATAGCCTTACGCTTTTGGTTGATGGAGGTGCCTCGGTTTTAGGCATTGAATCAACGGTTCTGGACTTATCTGGAGAATCACCTCGGCTACTGCGGGAGGGGGGCATCACCCAAGAACAACTAGAAGCAGTTTGGGGAAGTGAGATTCCCACAGCAACGGATTTCAAAAAAGGGGCTGCTCCTTCGCCAGGTTTGTTGGAAAGTCATTACGCACCTCATCAGCCCCTTCGTATGGATGCCAAGGTAGTCAACCCAGACGAAGGGCTTTTGGCTTTTGGAGCAACGCTTTGCCCGGGCAACCCCATGGTGGTGGAAAATTTGAGTGAAAGGGGAGATCTGCAAGAAGCGGCAGCTCGTTTATTTGCCTGCCTGCACCGTTTGGAACAGACACCTTGCCAACAAATTGCGGCGATGTCGATTCCCCAAGAAGGGCTTGGGCGTGCTATCAACGACCGCCTGCGCCGGGCGGCTGCTCCCAGAGATTTGTTGGGCTTCATACCCGAAAATTAAAAAGAGCTTGGGTTAAAAGTAGTTAAGGTTTTTTATTGTTGGGTTGCTTGAAACTTGCATGGGGTATATTAAAGAGCATTTTGCCAGGCTCTTGATAGCTTTTTTGTAATAGACCTTTTTCGAAACCACGTTTAGGGAGCTGAGGGGCAGGAACTAACGGAACGCAAGACCGGAATGTACTTAGGGTACATGAGGATCTGAGGAACGGAGTGACGCACCCATTAGCCCATAAAAGGCAGTTTCGACAAGAGGTCTAATAGGACGAAACAGGAGATTCGAGGATGCATTCACCTTTATGGAAACCTTCATCACAGCGTGTCCAATCCAGCCAGTTGTTTCAGTTTATGGAGCACATCAAAGCTAATCACGGGGCTTTTGAAGATTTTCAGAGCGTTTATGCATGGTCCATTCAAAAACCAGAGGCTTTTTGGAAAGCTTTTTGGGATTTTGCTGGCGTGAAAGCCTCTGTCCAAAGCCAAACCGTTCTCCAAAAGGGAAAGCGTTTCTGGGAGGGGCGTTTTTTCCCCGATGCAAAGCTTAATTTTGCTGAAAATTTATTGCGCCGTAAAGATGATACCCCCGCCCTCATTTTTTGGGGAGAGGACCGGGTTCGGGAAACCGTAACGTTTCGTCAGCTCCACAGCTCTGTTGACGCACTCAGCGCTTTTTTGGCGGAGTCAGGCTTGAAACTTGGGGACCACGTGGCGGCAGTGTTGCCAAACAAGTCTGAAACCGTTGTGGCTTTGCTGGCTGCTACCCGTTTGGGAGCTGTGTGGAGCTCATGTTCCCCTGATTTTGGGGCTAGCAGCCTTCTCGATCGCCTGGGGCAGGTTCAGCCTAAAGTGCTGTTCTTCACAGATGGTTATTTTTATAACGGCAAATTTTTTGATTGCTTAGAAAAGCTGCCTGAGCTTTTGGCAGGCTTACCATCCGTTGAGCACGTGATTATTGTGCCATACCTTTCCCATTTAGTTCCCCAATCCAATGCGTCGGCAATCCCTCTTGCTGGCAAAAAAAGTGTTCTTTGGCACACGGCCCTAGAGAAGGGAAAGCACTTGCCAACCCCTGGTTTTACCCAAGTCTCCTTCAATCATCCGCTTTATATCTTGTTCTCATCTGGAACCACGGGGGTTCCTAAATGCATTGTCCACGGAACAGGGGGAACCCTTCTCGAACATTTAAAAGAGCACCAGCTGCACTGTGATATCAAGCCCGGTGACAAAGTGTTTTATTTCACAACGTGCAGCTGGATGATGTGGAACTGGTTGGTGACAGCGCTTGCGTCTGAAGCGACTTTGCTGCTTTATGATGGGTCTCCCTTCTACCGGGACGGAAAAATCTTGTATGAATTTGCTGAAGCCACGGGCATGACGTTGTTTGGAACCTCTGCCAAATTTTTGGATGCTTGCGAAAAAGTTGAGAAAAAACCAGGGAAAGAACACAACCTCACCTCCTTGCGCACCATCTTGTCTACGGGCTCTCCCCTGGCTCCAGAACGCTTCTCTTATGTGTATGAGGCAGTATCCCCTGATGTTTTGCTTTCGTCCGTTTCCGGTGGAACAGACATTGTGGGCTGTTTCTTGGTGGGAAATCCCATCGGCCCCGTTTGGAAGGGAGAGCTTCAAGGTCCCAGCTTTGGGTACGATTTGGATGTGTTTGATGACAACGGAAAACCTTTGAAAGAGGATAAAGGGGAGCTGGTCTGCAAAGCGCCTTTCCCATCCATGCCCCTTGGGTTTTGGAATGACCCAGAGGGGAAAAAATTTCAAGATGCCTATTTCTCAACCTATGACAACATTTGGTGCCATGGTGATTTTGTCTCCAGAACACCCCATGGTGGCATGGTGATCCATGGGCGTTCAGATGCTACCCTCAACCCAGGGGGGGTGCGCATCGGAACCGCAGAAATCTACCGGCAGGTTGAAAAAGTCTCAGAAGTCTTAGAATGCATCGCCATTGGCCAGAATTGGGAAGGGGATGTGCGGGTGGTCCTTTTTATAAAGCTTAAAAAAGGCGTGACCTTTACCCAAGACCTGGAGAAGAAAATCAAAGAAAAAATTCGTCAGGAAACAACGCCCCGCCACGTGCCAGCCAAGGTGATTGCTGTCCCTGATATCCCCAAAACCCGCAATGGGAAGATTGTGGAGCTCGCGGTTTTCCAAACCATCCACAATATGCCAGTTAAAAACAAAGAATCCCTTGAAAATCCAGCATGCCTAGATTTTTTCAAAAACTTAAGCGCATTGAGTTGTTGAACAGGTTGAACAGAAAAAAAGGGAAAAGCCCTATGGCTTCTCTCTCCTTTTAATAGGCTGCAGCCTTCACCCAGACCAACGTTACTAAAAATTATACGCCTGCTGGTTTTTCTAGGGTCGCAGCCCGTTGATTGAGTTTATTCTTAAGTAGATTGTCGTTAATATAAGGCTCATCTTTTTTCAATTTTTTGTAAGCTTCAAATTGAAGAAAGGTTGGGGCAGCTTCAAGGGCTATTTTCGCTTTTCCATACCCTAAAATACATCCTTGGTCTGAAGCTCAATACCAGCCTCTTGGGATTCAAGCATATACT
>JBOFKH010000196.1:0-1078 GCA_051657225.1 Alphaproteobacteria bacterium | reverse complement strand
GGCATCTGTAATGGACGCAAATATTGAACCAGCTAGTCAGTTGAACTTGCTTAGTTTTACACTCCGGGCATTCAACAGGGATTTTACGAAGCGCATCCCGGCGCTCCGCAAGTTCTGTCATTTTCTTAACATCTAACGTGAAGTTAGTATCCATTGTTTTGGCGCTCAATATTTTCCAAATTTTTCAGCGTATACAGAACAAAGATTTCTTCGTCAGTCATACCCAGCGCCAGCATTTTGTTGATTTGGAAGTGCAGCGCATCAATCAGTTCGAATTTCGCTTCCAGCTGATCTGCTTCAGACAAGTCTTCAAACTTTTTCTCACGCAGCTCAACGTGACCTTTTACCCAAGGTTTCCATGCACCTTTTGGCTTAGGTGTAGACATGCCACCCAATGCTGTCAACAGTTCTACGTTTTCATCTTGAATAAACAAGTCCTGCATTTTCATCCATTCAACTTTCTGACCAATTGTTTGCAGGCTGTCAATACGTGGAATGTGAGGATTTTTAACGCTGAAATAGTTTTGCGTACCTTCTTGCATGTCCATCAACTGTTGGAATGGTGAAACGCCGTTTTCCAGTGCATTTGTATACATAGATTGTGCTTTAGCAACGTCAGTTTCGTTGAACAGTTGAGCGCAAGCGTTGAAGTTTTCGTGTCCCATTTTATACCCTTTTCAATTCAAAAATAAAGCCCGTTTAATTAACGAGCTCTATTGTACGTGACTTTTTGTAAAGCATTTTATTAACGCGACATTGCGTTAATAATTTCACAACCTAGCAACATGTTAGGATCCTTAGAAATTTTTTCAGCATAAGAGTTGAAAATTGCATTACCTAGACGAAACTCTTTTTGCTTAAATTCTTTCACTGCATTTGCTTTCACCGCATGCTTGAAGATGCTTTTCATTGTGTCTGCTGTTAATGTGTCAGCACATTTAGCTTGCTGGCGACTTGCTGGCCACTCGCGATCATCTGCACGCCACACATCGCCGCTACCGTCGGTGAATGTGTATTCATCCACACGACTCAGATACTCCATGAAGCTAGTGTACAGTTCTTCTTTTGACTTCTCACC
>JBOFKH010000195.1:0-10750 GCA_051657225.1 Alphaproteobacteria bacterium | reverse complement strand
CTTCAGGCGGTGGACGCTTATCACCGGCACAAGGCAGACCGCATTCTAGCAGAAGTCAACAATGGGGGAGACTTGGTGGAAAAATTGATTCACTCCCTAGATGTTTCTGTTGCTTTTAAGGCCGTACGAGCCACCCGTGGGAAAAGCATGCGAGCAGAGCCTGTGGTGGCGCTGTATGAACAGAAAAAGGTGTTTCACCTGAAGCATTTTCCCAAGCTTGTGGAGCAGATGCTGACCTACACCCCCGGCAGCAGCGCATCCCCCGACCGCCTCGATGCTTTGGTATGGGCTTTGACGGAGCTGTGCCTAGAGAAAGAGCAGAAAGGGAAAAATTCTCCCGCTATACGTAAAATTTGGAGCGTTTAAAAACAAGGCATTGGTAAAAATGCTCAAACATCAAATATTGACATCTCTTGTTTTGTTAAGTCGCTCTAAAAAACGGTCAAAATCAGAAGGGCTTTCAAAGAAAAATTGCACGATTCCCCCAATTTTTTTTAGAAAAACTTTCGATTTCAAGCCAGTTAAATCTGTTAAGTGTTGGGCAAGAGCATGCTCCTCCACATCGATCTCACGTGTGAAAACATTTTTTTGCGAATCTGTTTTAGATTTTCGAACGAGATCTTCTGACTGCCTAACATTCAAACCCTCTGAAACAATTATTTCAGCTAAACGAATAGGGTCCTCTGCTCCAATTAGACATTTCGCGTGCCCTGTAGAAATATTTTGAGACTGAAGAAGTTCCTGAATTTCTTTTGGCAAGCTCAACAAACGCAAACTATTTGCAATATGGCTGCGGCTCTTCCCTATTTTTTTTGAGAGCATTTCTTGGGTATAAGAAAATTCATTGATTAATTTTAAATATCCTGCTGCTTCTTCCAGGCAGTTTAAATCAGCTCGTTGCACATTCTCAAGCAAGGCAATTTCTAAACTTTCTTCATCTGAAAGTTTTAAAATGCGGCAAGGAACTTCTTTTAATCCTATTTTTTCGGCTGCTCTCAAACGCCTTTCACCCGCGATTAATTCGTAACCATTTAACGATTCTCGCACAAGAAGAGGTTGCAAAACGCCTTTTTCCCGAACAGAGTTTATAAGATCTTCTAATTTTGATGGGTCAAAATTTTGACGAGGTTGGTAAGGATTTAAAGCTATTTCGTCTATAGGAATAAACGAAAACATTTCTGAAGAGCTGTTTTCTACTTCAAACAAAGCAGATAATCCTCGTCCTAAAGCTTGTTTTTTAGCTGCTGGTTGCATGTCAAAACTCCTTTTCTCTTTCTAGAAACTCTTTGGCAAGTTCCAAATAGGCGCGAGATCCAGCGCTTTTAAGATCATAAATAATAATTGGTTTTCCAAAAGAAGAAGCTTCTGGAATTTTAATGTTTCTCGGAATGGGCGTTTTATAAACTTTTTGCTTAAAATGAGAATAGACATCCTCAGCCACCTGTTGATTGAGTAAATTTCGTCGATCATACATAGTGAGTACAATGCCTTGAAGCTCCAAATTTGTATTAATATTTTTTTTAATTTTTTGTAGAGTTGCTAACAAGTGACTCAACCCTTCTAGGGCAAAAAATTCACACTGCATAGGCACAAGAACTTTATGGGACGCTGCTAAAGCGTTAATTGTTAACAGCCCTAAAGAAGGAGGACAATCTACAAAAATATAATCATATTTTTGTTCCACGTGGAACAATACTGTTTTAAGCTTGGCTTCTCTGTTTTCTAAAGAAGCAAGCTCCACCTCAGCTGCAGATAAATCTTGAGAAGCAGGAAGAAGATCAAGCCCGGGAATAACGGTAGGAATGCAATTTTCAGAAACAGAATTGGGCCCAAAAAGCAAGTCATAAATGGTTTTTTGTCGCTTTTGCGAACAAGCAGAAAGACCTGTTGTTGCATTGCCTTGGGGATCAAAATCAACTAAAAGAATTTTTTTTTGAATAGCAGCGATAGATGCAGCCAGATTAATGGCCGTTGTTGTTTTTCCAACGCCCCCTTTTTGGTTCACAATAGAAAAAATTTTAGCCATTTTTTGCATAAACTTCGGAAAAAACAAGAATTCTTCCAGAAGGATGTGTTAAACTCGGATAAATTTCAAGTTTAAAATTCCATTTTTTTTCAGCATCACAGATATCTTCATGAAAAGAAGCGCCTTTCAAAAGAACATAACGCAGAGGATCTTTCCTCAAATGAGAGGAAAGGAAGAAAATTTTATCAATGGAAGCAAAAGCCCTGGAAGTTAAAACTGTAGGAATTTCAGGTGGTTCAAAATTTTCTACACATTTTCGGTGCACTTCCGCTTGTAGATAAAGAGAGGACACGACTTCTTGAAGAAAAAGTGTTTTTTTATAGCTTGGTTCTAACAAGTGAACAGATGAAAAACCCATAATTGACAAAACCAGCCCTGGAAATCCTGCACCAGAACCGACATCCAAAATAACATCAGAAACATGAAGATAGGAAGCGATTTGGGCAGAATCTAAAACATGGCGCTCCCAGGCATCTGGAAATGTCTTTGCTGAAATAAGATTGACTCTCCCTTGCCACTTTTCAAGAAGGGATAAATAAAGGTGAAATTTGAGCTGAATATCTTCTGAAAACAAATTAGCGCGATGAGTTCATAGTATTAAAAAAGTCATCATTATCTTTTGTGAGGCGTAATTTTTCAAGGAAAAAATCCATCGCATCAATGCCCCCCATTGGCATCAGAATGCGTCTTAACACCCACATTTTAGAAAGTGTCGTTTTTTCAACCAAAAGCTCTTCTTTGCGAGTTCCAGATTTAGTAATATCGATAGCAGGGAAGGTTCTCTTATCAGAAAGTTTTCGATCCAACACAATTTCTGCGTTTCCAGTCCCTTTGAACTCCTCAAAAATAACCTCATCCATGCGCGAACCTGTTTCAATCAAGGCAGTGGCTATGATTGTTAAAGAACCCCCTCCTTCTATATTGCGCGCTGCTCCAAAAAATCGCTTTGGCCTTTGAAGAGCGTTCGCATCTACACCTCCCGTTAACACTTTCCCTGAAGAAGGTACAACCGTGTTATAAGCCCTTGCCAAACGGGTTATCGAATCCAAAAGAATAATTACATCTTGTTTATGTTCCACAAGGCGTTTAGCTTTTTCAATGACCATTTCCGCAACTTGGACATGACGAGAAGCAGGCTCATCAAACGTCGAACTAACAACCTCTCCTTTAACAGAGCGTGCCATATCTGTCACTTCCTCTGGGCGCTCATCAATCAACAACACAATGAGGTAAGCATCGGGATGATTTTCGGAGATTGCATGGGCAACACTTTGCAACATAACTGTCTTACCCGTACGAGGAGGCGCAACAATAAGCGCACGCTGCCCCAATCCAAGAGGGGAAACAAGATCAATAACCCGAAGGGTCAAATCTTTTGTTCTAGAACTAAGCAATTCTAATTTTATTTTTTCATCAGGGTAAAGTGGCGTAAGATTGTCAAAATTGATACGATGACGGATTTTTTCAGGATCTTGATAGTTAATCGTATTCACTTTTGATAAAGCAAAATAACGTTCTCCATCTCTTGGAGCACGTATTTCACCTGCGACTGTGTCTCCAGTCCTTAACCCAAAGCGTCGAACTTGGCTAGGAGAGATATAAATATCATCTGGCCCCGGAAGATAGTTTGCCTCGGAGGAACGTAAAAAAGCAAAGCCATCTTGCAAAACTTCCACAACACCTTCACCAAAAATAGCGGTATTGTTTTCTGCCAACTTCTTGAGGATTGTGAAAAGCATGTCTTGCTTTCGCAAAGAACTGGCATTTTCCACCTGAAGTTTTTCAGCATAAGTTAAAAGATCAGCAGGAGATTTCGATTTTAAATCGTGCAAATTCATAGCACACCACGTTTTTTTATATTCTAAACAAAAATTTTGGGGGAAAGCAAAGAGAATAGTGGAAAAAAACAAAAAATTTTACAATTTTTTCTAAAGCAACTCTCTCAAACAATCAATAAATATCTTCGGCATCCAAAGGCATATCAGAATCAAATTCATCATCCTTGGAAAAATCAAGCAATTCACCTTCTCGCGCATCAAAAGAAGCATGAACCCAGCTTTTCTCTTCTTCGTCCAACAAATCCTTCAAGTCAGTAGAAATTTCTTCATTATCAAAATAGCGTTGAAAATTTCGAATAAGAGACTCCTGCAAAACAGAAGAAGAAATCGTTTTGCCAGCAATTTCACGCAAGGAAATAACAGGATTTTTATCACCATCGCGGGAAACTGTTATCGAATCTCCTGAGTTTATATTACGAGTCCTCTCAGCGGCTAATATAACCAACTCAAACCGATCAGAAACAGAAAGGAGACAATCCTCAACAGTAACGCGGGCCATATTTACTTGTAACCTTGGCGCGCTTTAAAACGCGGATTTGTTTTGTTAATAACGTAAACTCTTCCACGACGACGCACAACCCTACAATCCGCATGTCGTGACTTAAGAGTCTTTAAAGAATTAGCAACTTTCATACAGCTTAAACCTTTTGAGAAAACTACCCTAACCTATACCGAATCTTTCACATAAATGCAAGGCTAATTTCGGGCTCGTGCGAGCTGAGACAAAATGAAGCTCAAACCCCGAACCTCAATTCGACATAAAGATGGAGAAAAACATGAAAAAAAAGCTCTGAGGGGGTCTCAAAAAATTAAGGCATCAGGTTGCCGTTTATAAGCGGCAACCCAGAAAATTTCTATATTGCAGATAGGAATTTGAAAGGAGTTGCGGGTTTTAAGGAAGCAGAAACCTCCCCGGAATAGACTTGTCCTTTTGCCATATCCAGTTTTAATACTTGAGCCCCTTCAGCAAAATTCAATTTACGTAAATTGACCCAAAATGTGTTAGGACGCGTTGAGGAATCAAAGTAGTAAACTAAATTTTTTTGATCAGCTACAGTGCGCCAAAGGGTAGATGCAATATTGGGTTCATTAGGTGTCGTAATGCCTAGCGGCACGCTAACGGATCGAATGACACTTAATACACTTGCAGTAGCTTGGTTATCGTAGGTTTTGCCTGGCACACTTTGGATGAAATTTTTATCGGCTGTTTGAGGAATGGCGCCATTGTAAAACGAGGTCCTTGCAAATCGATCCGCGGCTCGATTCGTTCCTGGCAAAAAGACACTTCCACCAATTCTTTGCCAATATGAGTCCAATGCAAGTTGTTCATCATACAAAGGTGAATTGGTCATCACTTTATATTTTTTACCATGGTGAATGATGAGCTCACCTTTTACGTATTCAAAAATAGCCGAATCTCCCGTGGGATCAGATAAGGACAAGTGTAAGCTGCTGGCTGATCCGTTGGGCAAAACAGGTGCCATAATATGAAAAGGTGTTGCTTTCATTGCGGCAACAGCTTCTGCTACCGTAGCAAAATTATCCAACGCATATTGTCCCCAAAGGCTGATAGACAAAGGTGGGCGACCAGGAGAGGCTTTTCCGTAATCAGATTCTGCTAGGTAAAGTAAATTCATTACCAAACCTTTTTCATTCATGCCATCGGTGCTGGCGATATCATAGCCTGAGGTGATCACGCTGCCATATTTGGCTTTCCATTGGGGCGAACCTTCACCTGCTGAGCCATTGCGCTCAATTCCCTTAGGAAAAACCCAAATTTCTGATCCTATATCCTCGTACCAATCCATAGTGCGGCCCGTAATGACAACATTACTAGAGCCAGTAAAAAGTGCTCTGGTGCAAGCATTGAGAGATTCTGAAACCAGCATGCTTAAACTAGCAATACCAATCATCAATTTTAATGTCTTGAATCTCTGCATTATCGGTTCCTTTGAAAAATCTTAGATAAGCCATTATAGCGTGAAATAAGTTAATATTTTCTCAGCAGCATCTAACGAGAGTTGGTGTTGGAATATCATGTGGATTCAGCGAAATTAGCTTTTCCTGGAAAAATAGATTTGCAGGGTTTCTGTTATATGTCGACCTGAGGTTAAATTAGCTTTGCAGATTGAAGGGAGGCAATTTTTTTGATATCTCTAGACAAGCATGCAAATTGTTTCTAAAAAACGGATGCTGCAAGGCTTTTCAGAGCCTATACCTGTCAACCTAATTTGGTGAACTGATGATGAAGAGCCACGATATACGACAAACGTTTCTTTCCTACTTTGCGGGGCAGGGGCATACGATTGTTCCCTCAAGTCCTCTGGTTCCTCACCAAGATCCCTCTTTGTTGTTTACTAGCGCTGGGATGGTTCCTTTTAAGCAGCTTTTTACAGGCCAAGAAAAACGTCTTTATGTACGGGCCGCTAGTTCTCAGAAATGTTTGAGGGCGGGAGGCAAACACAATGATTTAGAGAATGTAGGGTATACCCCCAGGCATCACACCTTTTTTGAGATGTTGGGGAATTTTTCTTTTGGGGATTATTTTAAAGAGGAAGCCATCGTTTTTGCTTGGGAACTGCTGACCCAGGTTTTTCTTCTCCCCAAAGATCGCCTGTGGATTACCGTTTATGGAGAAGATGAAGAAGCTTTTGAGTTATGGCAAAAGGTTGCGGGCCTTTCCCAAGATCGTATTTTAAAAATTTCTACCAGTGACAATTTTTGGTCCATGGGGGATACAGGCCCATGCGGTCCCTGCTCAGAGATTTTTTACGACCATGGCGACCATCTACCAGGAGGGCTTCCCGGCACTCCTGAACAAGATGGAGATCGCTTTGTGGAGATCTGGAACCTCGTTTTTATGCAATATGAACAACAGGCCCCAGATCAACGCGTTAACCTTCCCAAGCCCTCCATCGACACAGGCATGGGACTTGAGCGCATCTCCGCAGTTTTACAACAGGTGCATGACAATTATGAGACAGACGTTCTGAAAGCCCTTGTTGAAGCCTCGGCAGACCTCACCTGCCACGCTGCAGAAGGCGCTGCCCATTTCTCCCACCGCGTGATTGCAGATCACCTTCGGGCAGGATGTTTTCTGATTGCGGATGGCGTCTTGCCTACCAACGAGGGGCGCGGCTACGTTTTGCGAAGAATTTTGAGGCGGGCCATGCGCCATGCCTATCAACTAGGCGCGCAAGATCCGCTGATGCCGCGCTTGGCTCCGGAGCTTCTCACCCTCATGGGAGCTGCGTATCCAGAGCTCGCCCGAGCCCAAGCGCTTATTGTGCAAACCTTAGATTTAGAAGAACGCCGTTTTCAACAAACCCTTGAGCGAGGACTTCGGCTTTTGGAAGAAGAAACCCAGAATCTAAGCTTCGGACAAGCCCTTTCAGGAGAAGTTGCCTTTAAGCTTTATGATACCTATGGCTTTCCGGTGGATTTAACCGAATCCATCCTGCGGGAAAAAGAACTTTCCTTAGATACCCTTGGCTTTCAAGACGCTATGGCTCGCCAAAAAGCAGAAGCAAGAGCTTCGTGGGTGGGTTCTGGAGAAATGGCAGCCCAGCCCATCTATGCAGAGCTTCACCATAAGCACGGTGGCACGGAATTTTTGGGCTATACTTGTGATACGGCCCAAGCCATTGTCCAGGCTCTGCTGAAGGGGGGAGCCCTTGTAGACAAAGCAGGCCCTGGGGAGCACGTGACCTTCCTTACCAACCAAACTCCTTTTTATGGTGAATCGGGAGGGCAGGTAGGCGACACGGGCAAGGTGTGCTTCGGGAACAATGGATTGGCGCACATCACCCAAACCCGCAAACTCAACAATCTTTACCTCCATGAAGCCCAAATTGAAACAGGTATTTTAACCCCTGGCCAAGAAGTAACCCTGGTGGTTGACGGCCAACGTCGAGGGAATCTTCGGCGTAATCATTCCGCCACGCACCTTTTGCACAGCGCGCTGCGTAAGCGTTTGGGGACCCACGTCACCCAAAAAGGCTCCCTGGTTGCCCCCGACAAACTTCGTTTTGATTTTAGCCACCCGATTCCTTTAACGCCCCAAGAGATTTCGGATGTTGAACAGCATGTCAACCAACACATTCGCGCTAACACTGAAGTAAAAACCCGGGTGATGCCTTCTGAGCAAGCCATTGAGCAAGGTGCTATGGCCCTTTTTGGTGAAAAATATGGAGATGAGGTGCGGGTTGTGACCATGGGGGCGCAAGGGGAAGTAGAACCTGCATTTTCCGTTGAGCTGTGTGGCGGAACCCACGTCAGCCGAACGGGAGACATTGGCGCATTCAAGATCATCCAAGAAACAGGCATTGCTGCGGGTGTGCGGCGGATCGAAGCCCTTACGGGAGAAGGGGTCGATGCCTACCTCCAAGCCCAAGAGCGGTTGGTAAAAGATTGCGCAAGCCTTTTAAAAACAACCCCTGATGGCGCCCTCCCAGACAAGCTGACCCAGGTGTTAGAAACGGTTCGACGGTTGGAAAAAGAAGCCTCTCACCTGCGGCAACAACTTGCCTCAGGCGCCACCCAACAGCAAACACAAGCCCGAGAGTTTTTGGGTACGCTTCCAGAAAATAGACCTGTTCACTGGCTCTTCCGTTGCGTAGAAAACCTTTCTTCGAAGGAGATGAAAACCGTCGTCGACCAGATGAAACACCAGATTGATTCAGGAATTGCCGTTTTGTTAAGCCAGCAAGGGGATAAAGCCTCTGTAGTGGTGGGGGTTTCAGGGTCTCTAGCGCCAGAGCTAGATGCTGCTGCCCTGGCCAAGCAAGCAGCAGTTTTGCTTGGAGGACAAGGTGGTGGGGGCCGTCAAGACCTCGCCCAAGCTGGAGGAGCCAGAGCGTCTGACCCTCAAGGGTTTGAAGCAGCTCTGAAGGATTACGCCAAAAATCTTATTTCAAGCTAAAGAATCGTAATCCCCGTTTGTATGTTGAGGGTTGTGGTGTGGGTCAGGGTGTCTTTGTAAACGTTATAAACTGTGCCATCAACTGTTTGGATACCCGTAAGGCTCCAGCTTAAAAGACCGTCTTTCAGCTGAACCGTGTTGCCTACATTTCCCTGGATGGTCAGCTCCGTTGCGCCGCTGCCTCCCCCTGAATTCACAAGGCTGTTGACGGATGCGCGATCCAACACGAGGGTGTTGTTTCCTGAGTTCAAATCCACAATCTCCATCCCCTTGAAAGAAGAGCTGCCAGCCGTCGTCAGGTTAAGGGTCAACCCAGATCCCTGGAACAGCAAGGTGTCGATGCCTCCTTCACCATCAAAGAGAGAGCCGCTCACAAAGCCGCTAAAGTGAAGCGTATCATCTCCGGCGCCTCCTTTGAGTTGGTTGGCCCCGCCGCCCCCAATCAAAACATCGTTTCCTGCTCCCCCTGTTAAAATATCAGCCGCAGCACCCCCTTTCAAAATGACAGAGGTGCCCACACCAGAAGCCGAAGCGTTAACTTCCAGCTTACCTGTGGTCAGGCTGCTGCCGTCAATATTCAGGAAGGATCCTGGCGCAACCGTTCCTGAGGAAAGGCTGATCACTTGATCCTCTGTCGTTGCCGTTGTGATGATATATTCAACATTAGCAAAGCTGGAGGTGGTGAATTTCTGCGACATGGTCCCCAGCTTAATGGTGTCAATCCCGCCACCTAGGTCAACTTTAAAATTAGAATCAACAGCGGTGGTAAATGTGATGGTGTCATTATAAACATCTGCTGGATTACTCATTTTAACGGTCTCCACGTTTGCCAAACGCAGGATATTTGGGCCTTCTGAATTTAAGGTCAAATCATCATTGCTCCCCAGAAGGTTGATCAACCCATTGGTAGTGACAGCAAAGGGCATAAGGTAGGCATCAGAATTTGATTTTCCCAAAGCCCAGGTATCCAAAACCGACCGAGTCGCAGCAACGGGGTCGTTATCGAATTTAATACTCAAAACCGTGTTGGTTGGGTTGGGGACCGCGCCAAAAGCTTCATCTTTCGGATTAAACACCAAAGCCCGGAGGGCAGATTGAGCCGTTGCTGCATTTACGTTTGCAAGCTTATAAACACCAGGGCTTTCAAGGACGAATCCACCTCCTGAAAGAACGCCTTTTGAGGCGGTATCCAAGCTTACCCGCACTGTGAAATTGGCCCCTGTTGGGTTGACAATTTCAGCATTTGCAAATGGATTAACCAGATCCGTCTCAAGCATCTTGTAAGGATCTGAAGAAATCCCTGTCACCGTAACCACATCAGGCCTATCGATGACAGAGATGGTGAAAGGTTTATTGAAGGTAAGGTTGGTCGCATCTTTGGCCTGAACGATAATGTTGTAAGAAGATTGGGTCTCAAAATCTAAGAAAACACCTGCCTTAACCTTGAGGGTTGGAATCCCTAAAACCGGAACAATCTCAAACTTACCTGATGGGTCTGAGAACAGCGTAAAGCTGGTGATATTGTTCTCTGGATCTAAGCCTGAAAGCGTCCCTATGGTTGCACCTAAAACATTCTCGTTCACGGAGCTGTTGGACAGGGTGATGTCCGTAGGGGCCTCATCCGCATTGGTGACCTGGATGGTCAAGGGCTTTGTGAAGGTAAGGTTGGTGGCATCTGTGGCCTGAACGAGGACACTTAGGGTGTGGGAAGGGGCAAGGGATTCATAGTCCAAAGATTCCCCAGCCTTGAGCTTGAGGGTGGGCACCCCTAAGAGCTCAACAACCTCAAAGGGACTGGATGGGTCAGGGATGCTGTAGCCTGTGATGTTGTTCTCAGGGTCTAAACCGGAGAGGGTTCCCACCACAGCCCCTGGGGCATTCTCTTGAACTAAGCCACCCAGGAGGGTGATGTCCGTAGGGGCCTCATCCGCATTGGTGACGGTGATGGTCAAGGGCTTCGTGAAG
>JBOFKH010000194.1:0-1100 GCA_051657225.1 Alphaproteobacteria bacterium | reverse complement strand
TTTCCCAAGGAAAAACAAATACATGATATTAAAAATCTTTTTTCTAGTCTCCTTTTTTTCCACCTTTTCTAGTGTTGCTCAGGTCTCGCTTCAAAAGCACCTGGAGACGTATGTGCCTAAATGGATGCAACAGCTGACTCCCATCAGATCAAACAATGCTGGATCTCAAACAGATATTGAGGCATTTGAGGCCATTTTTGAAAATTTGAATCCCATTCCAGACAAAACTAAAAAGCACCCCATTTTTTCTAAATTGATAGAATTTGGGAAAAAGCCTTCCATCACGCTATACGGTCCAGGCGTGTTTAACACCCTCACGTTTTCAGGAAATCTCCAATCTTTTGGTCCCTTACAGTTGTCCCACGTGGAGGCCCATAAAGTCAGTGTAGAAGGGCTTTTAAACAGCAAACATGGTGTGTTTAAGGAATTAAACGTAAAAGGATCTGCTAATTTAGAGAACACAAAAATTTCTGGCGTCACAACAGTTTCAGGGGATCTGGGAGGAAAAAATTCTTCTTTTTACAATAAAATAACTGTGAGGGGATCTAAGGTTATTTTATCTGGGTGCGATATTCAAGGAGACCTGCACCTTAAACGCCTTCATGGCCAAAAGTCTCCGCGGGTATATTTATTAAAAGGAACTCACCTTCAAGGCAATGTGATTTTTTCAACAAAATCTTCGGTTCCTTGCAAAATTTTTAAA
This sequence comes from Alphaproteobacteria bacterium, assembly GCA_051657225.1. Taxonomy (GTDB): domain Bacteria; phylum Pseudomonadota; class Alphaproteobacteria; order Holosporales; family JBOFFI01; genus JBOFFI01. The sequence goes on along the minus strand of JBOFKH010000194.1, from coordinate 397 downwards.
TCTTCAGATTCCAAAATCCATGGCAAGGTTGAAAATGGAAACGTTGCAGCCTTTGAGGGTGCCTAATCAGAAAATAGCGCTTTCGGGTTTTGAAGTTGCTATTCTTTTTCAAAAAATTTATGATGAAAGAAATTTGAGGGGAGAAAAAACCTATTTTTCATAGGCGCGAAAGAGCGAAACGCTTTCTAAAAAGAGGAGCCAGACGCGTGCTTTAAAAGAGGAGGCAACATGGACGCACATCCACAGTTAAATATGGGAGCAGCAGGGCAATCACCAACGGCAGCGGTTGTCATTATTGGGAATGAAATTTTATCAGGTCGCACAACGGATGCTAATCTGCCTTATATCGCCCAAAAATTGGGGGATCACGGGGTCAGTTTAGTGGAGGCCCGCTTTG
>JBOFKH010000193.1:0-6219 GCA_051657225.1 Alphaproteobacteria bacterium | reverse complement strand
CCACGTAATGATGCCATATGGAAATGTTTTTGTTCCTTTTAGCCTGTGGCATCGTCAGCTCTGGGCTGAAAGCCTTGGCAAAGATAACAAAGGTTTTACTCCCATTCTCTCGCCTTGTCCTTTGGATCAGCATAGCCAGCTCCAGCTTTACTTGGCAGGCCCTAAAGACAAATTTTTCACGTTTCTTTATGAGAGACAAACGGCTCGTGAAACACCCAGGTCCAACCTTTGGGAAGCCTTTCCAGAGCTTAAATTTTTAGCCCACGCCTCCATCAGCGACCTGGTTCAAGCAGAAATGGCCGCAACCATTCAGGTGCTTCGTCAACGGGGTTGTCCAGCACGAACGATTGTTGTTCCCACGTTGCAAGAAATTTCCCTTGGCGCGCTCATGATGCATTTCATGCTTGAAACACTCCTCTTAGCCCAGCTTCTTCAGGTAGAACCTTTAACTCAGCCAGCGGTAGATGCAGGGAAAATTTTGGCTAAAAAATTTCTCCTTAATCAATTTGCTTCCAAAATGCCTAAAAAGAAAATTTAGGCATAAAGCTGGCTGAATTGGGCTAAAACGTTTTTGTTTCTGCACTTTCTTTTTTTTGCGAAGAAGGAGCCAAGCCCGAACGGGGTTTGAAGGTGGACAGAGCTTCCACCGTTTGCTCCATTGCAGAAGAGGAGGGGAACGCAGCAGGCTCTTTTTCCTCAAGGTGATGCTGTAAGGAGCGACCAAGAGTCGATGAAGATGTCAGAAAATCTTTCGGTATCAGCCTTTTTAATTGATCAGCTCCCTCCCGAATCCAGGGTGTACTTTTCGCTGTTTTTAAAGATTCAGGGTGTTTTTCAGGAGCCCACACAAAGGATGCTACGACATAACCCAAGCAGATTAAAAAAGCTCCGCGAATCAGCCCAAATACAAACCCGAGAGAGCGGTCTACCCCCCCTAACATGCTTTGTTTGATGCTTTGAGAGACCATCTGGCTGAACAACAGAAACAAGGTTAGCAAGATAAGGAAAATTCCGATTCCTGAGATCAGCTGGGCGAGCAGCAGGTGTTGAACCCATTGTTTCACCCAGGGCAAAACGAACTGAAAACCTTGAATAGCTCCTATAATAGCCGCAATCCAAGCAGCCACGCTTAAAACCTCTCGCGTCATGCCTCGGAAAAAACCGATCAACGCAGAAAGGGCGCAAAAAAGAATAAGCGCGCCATCAACCCAATTGAAAGAAGTCACGGTAACGGTGGAAGAAAGTTCAGGCATGGGATTGTTTTCCTTGATGATGAAACCATTTCATTAAGTCCCTTATATGGCCAAGGGCATAAGGGGTAAGCTCACCCGGGGGAAGGGGGAGCGGTTTATTTTGGGGCAATTTTGGCAAAAAAGCCCTTGAAAAGCCCAGCTTGGCTGCTTCTTTTAAGCGTGCATCAATTTGGCTGACGGGGCGAACCTCACCTGACAACCCCAGTTCTCCGAAAGCAACCCACGTACGGGGAAGCGGTTCATTCTTTAAGCAAGAAACCAAGGCACAGGCTACGGCAAGATCTGCTCCGGGCTCTGACACCCGAAGGCCTCCGACGACATTCAAATATACGTCTTTTCCGCTGAAAGAAAGACCGCAACGAGCTTCAAGCACGGCCAACACCATGGAAAGGCGCTGGGGGTCCCACCCCACCACAGCCCTGCGAGGGCTCGGTAAAAAGGATGTGGAAACGAGGGCTTGGATTTCAACCAACACAGGGCGGGTGCCTTCAATCCCAGGGAAAATGCAAGAACCCGTCACGGCTTCTTGGGAAAAGCTCAGGAAAAGCCCAGAAGGGTTTTTCACCTCTTCAAGGCCCCTTTCTGTCATGTCGAAAACGCCAATCTCGTCCGTAGGGCCAAAGCGATTTTTCACAGCCCGCAGCAACCGAAAGGGGTGTCCCCGCTCTCCCTCAAAATAGAGCACGGTATCGACCATATGCTCCAAAACCCTGGGGCCTGCGATCATCCCCTCCTTGGTGACGTGGCCCACTAAGATAACGGCGATTTGCTGGCTTTTCGCAAGTTCGATCAATTCATAGGTGCAGGCGCGAATCTGGCTGACCGTTCCAGGGGCTGACTCTATCTGAGCGCTGGCCATGGTTTGGATGGAGTCGATAATCACCACCTTTGCCAGGGGCTTTGCGGTTAAAGCTTCCCGTATGTCGCTGACCTGGGTTGCTGCTGCAAGCAAGACAGACGCTTGGGAAAGACTCAGTCGCTTGGCTCGCAGCCGTATCTGGTCAAGACCTTCTTCCCCTGAAACGTACGCCGTTGAGACGTGAGCGCTGAGGGCTGCCACCATCTGTAAGAGGAGGGTTGATTTTCCGATGCCTGGGTCCCCCCCCACCAAAATCACAGAACCTGGCACAAGGCCGCCTCCGCAAACTCGGTCAAATTCACCGCATCCCGTTAACCACCGCTGGATGGGTGTTTCAGATGTATCTTGTAGGGAGGCAAATTCAAGCCTGCCGGCGCCAGCTTTAGAAGCTTTAGAAGAAGAAACGGTTTCTTCCACAAAGGTATTCCAACCCTCGCAAGCCTCACAACGCCCCATCCATTTTAACGCCAAGGTGCCGCAAGTTTGACACACAAAACGAATCGCGGGTTTAGCCATGGCACACACAAGTCTTAGACAATCATTGTTCCTTTTTTGATTTGGAGTCTGGCATACCTGGCGCTGCTTTTCAAGAGAGCGCCACACGATCCTTTTCTACAACGTCTGAATTAAGCCCCTCAGTAAATTTAGGTGGGGGGGCTCGTGTAACCGATGATCACCTTTCTGGATTAAGTGAAGCGCTACCAATGGTGCTTCTATCTGCTCCATCAACTGTTGGGAGTAAACGTTAGAAATTCTCTCATCCTCTGTTCCATGCAACAGGTGTACAGGAACTTGGAAGGTCAAGGGCTGATTTAAAATGAGGTGTTTCCTGGCATCTTCCAAGAAATGTTTGAAAATAGGGTAGGAAAAAGGGCCTGAACCCATCTGGACGCTTCCCTCTCGCTCAAGGGTTTTGCGCTCAGCAGGGGTTAAGTTTTTCTCCAACAGCTCGTAGGTAAAATCAGGGGCGCACGCAATCCCGATAAGCCCTTGGAACCGTTCTGGATAGCGGCGGGCAAGCAACAGCATCAGCCACCCCCCCATGCTGGAGCCGATAAGCACCTGAGGCCCCTGGGTTAGGTGCTCTAAAACATAAGCAGCATCCCGCAGCCAGTCAGAAAGGGTGCAAGTTTCAAAGTCTCCAGAAGAGCTTCCATGGCCTGTGTAATCAAACACCACGCACGAACGGTTCTGTTCTTGAGCCCACTGCATCAGAAATTTTGCTTTAGTGCCTTCCATGTCAGATCGATAGCCACTCAAAAACAAGAGGCCAGGGGCGACGGTGTCCCCCTTCCAAGCTTGATAAGCCAGGGCGTGTCCGTAGGACGTGTGTAAAAAAGCTTGGGACAGCACGTGTAAAAAAATCTCCTTTAAGAAAATTAAGAATGTCCCTGGGAAGCGGGAGGATGAATCAGCGTAGGTTTTTGTTGGGAAGGGGCGATGGGTTGTAGGATAACGTCAGCTTCCGGGTAGGCCTGTAACAAAGCATCTGTGATTGACACAAGGGATTGAGCAATGGCTTCAAAAGGGCAAGTAGGTTCAAACAAAAGGTGTCCTTGGATAAATTTATGAACACCTGAGCTTCGGGTGCGCAATTCTTGAACCCCTTGAACTGCGGGAAACTGGAAGATAAGTTGAAGAATCTTCTGCCGTTGGGCTTCATCCAGCTCATGGTCCATCAGGACATGGACAGATTCACAACCAATCTCCCAAGAAGTTTTTAAAATGTAGAGCGCAATCATGCCACCCAAAACCGCATCCAACCAAAACCAAGAAAAAAGAGCTGTAATGACCAGCGAAACCATAATGGAAGCATTTGTCAGCAAATCACTAAAATAATGCAATTTATCTGCTGCGATGGCGGTGCTGCGGGTGCGACGGATGACGTAATTTTGATAGAGGATAAGGAGCGCCGTCAACACAAAAGCAATGCCAGTCACCACAAGGCCTACATCTGTTTTTTGAATAGGTTGAGGATGAAAGAAGCGCTCCACCACTTGGCTCAACAGCCAGCATGCTGACAAAGCGATGAGCAAGGCTTGGATAAGCCCCGCGATGGATTCTGCTTTTCCGTGACCAAATCGGTGACATAGGTCCGCAGGCTGCAGTGCTGCTCGTACAGCCAGCAAATTGATAAAAGATGTGACGGCGTCTAAAACAGAATCAATTAAAGATGCTTCTAAGCTGAGGGAAGCTGTATGCCACCAAGCGAATGTTTTTAAGAGGATCAATAAACTGGCAACGGAGACCGACGCATAGGTAGCCCATCGAATCACCCGATCAGATGGAATAGTGTCTAAATAAGAAAATAAAGAAAACCTCACAAGCTTGCCTCTCCAAGCGCTCATTTCTTTTCCAGCCTATCATAACAGAATTTCGGCCCCAGGCAAGGAGGGCGAAAAATATGTCGATACCTATGTATTGCCCACAAGCTTTTTAGCCATATTACAAAAAAAGGGCATGGATAAGGATACCCATGCCCTTCTTCTTTTAAAACATCAACGCGTTTTGCGAGTTGGTATTTATAGCATTTGCATTATTTTTTTGCTTTTTTCTTAGTCTGGTTTTGCTTCACTTGCTTTTCAGCTGCGTCAGATTCTTGTTTTTCTTTTTTGGCTACTTTTTTGGCTACTTCGGTTGCAGCGTGTTTGGTTTCAGCTTCTTTTTTGGCCTCTTCTAGAGCCCTTTGTGCCGCAGCGATTTTAGCTTCCTCCTCTTTGATCCGCTGTTTTGCAGCTTCTTCTTCAGCGATTTTAGCTTGTAAAGCTTCTTCGGCTTTTTGTGCTTCATCCTGCTCTTTTTCTAATTTCGCCTGAAGGGCCGCAGCTTTTTCTGCTTCAATTTTGTCTTTTTCTGCTTTAAGGGCCGCAGCTTTTTCTTGAGCTACTCTCAAAGCAGCTGCTTTTTGCGCTGCAACTTTCTCCGCTGCTGCTTTTTTAGCCACGTCTTGAATGCGCTTGACTTCATCAGCTTTAATTTTTGCAACTTTATTTTGCTCTGCCACAACTGCTTTATGGGTAATGCCATATTCAGTCTGTTTGATCGTCAAAGCGTCCTTGATTGCCTCTAGTTCCCCAGTTTTTGTTCCAACTGTTTCTTTTGCTTTAGCTAGAACACTTCCAGCTTCTTGAAGTTTTGCTTCGTAAGCGGTTTTAAGAGCAGGATCCTCCGTTGGCATAACAAAATCTGTTCCTGCTTTTACAGCGGCTGCTTTTGCAGTAGCAGTTTTTTTGGCTACATCTTGAAGACGCTTAGTTTCTGCTGCTTTGATTTGCACAATTTTTTGATTTGCTATTTGAACAGCTTTATTATCAGTCAATAGCTCTTTTTGCTTTGCAGCCATTTGGGTTTTCAGCTCATTTAATTCTTTGAGCTTTGCCGTCGCAGGAACTTTAGCTTCCCCTAGCTTCGCTTGAGCTGTGCTAAGCTTGCTTTCATAAGCTGCTTTAGCCTCAGCGCTTGGATCTTCTGGCGCAACAGATGGAGTAGAGGGTGCTGCTGGTTTTGAAACAGGAGTCGTTGTTGTGACAGATTCTTCTTTTGATTCTTCAGCAGCAGGAGTTGCGGTGATTGTTTTTGTCGTTGGGTCTTCGGGTGTGGTTGCTGGATCTGAGCCGCTCATAGCAAAAACAACACTTGTGGTTGCAATGGTTGAGATTAAGGCTAGCATTAATTTATTATTTTTATTCATTTTTTATGTCTCCCTAAAAGAATGGTCTCAAAGAGATAGCCTCTATTTTAGCTAAATGCAATAAAAAATGACAATCCGTTGTAAAATAATGTCTATTTGTTTTCTCGAATTTGCTCTGCCCCTATCGAGGTACCAGCTCGAAAAAATTTCTTTTCCTTTTGGTGGGTTCGGGCTATCTTGAGATTCAAATTTTTGTTGTGGGTAATGAAGGGCGTCGATTTATGAAAAAAGTGTTTGCAGGAAGCCTTTGGGCCATGGTTGGTGTAGGTTTTTTCAGTTTCTTGGGCGGGTGCACCGACATCAAAAAGAAAATGGGATTAGAGAGCAAATTGCCCGATGAATTTTTGGTCTCTCCCTATCAGCAAACTTTGGAAATACCCCCTAGTTTTGACCTGAAACCTCCTCAAAAAGGAGAC
>JBOFKH010000192.1:0-1853 GCA_051657225.1 Alphaproteobacteria bacterium | reverse complement strand
GCACGGGGCTGCTAGGCCCTCGAGGCTATGGCCTCTCCACCACCCTATCCTTAAGGTCTGTCCCCCATGTGATCATGGGTACCTTCAGCAAAGCCCTGGGAAGCTTTGGGGCTTATATCGCCTGCTCTAACACCGTGAAGGAATATCTGATTAACTTATGCCCTGGTTTCATCTACACAACTGCCCTCCCCCCCACGGTTATCGGGGCCACCCTTAAAGCTTGGGAAGCGCTCCCCCAACACCTCCAAGCTCGAGACTTTCTTTTTGAACAAGCAGAAGAACTTCGTGACTTTTTAAAGGCCAGAGAATTTGACACAGGACACTCCAGCACCCCCATCATCCCCATCATCCTGGGGGATGAGGAAAAAACAGTGCGCGCTCAACAAAGCCTCCTTGAAAAAGGGATTCGCGTTTCGGCCATTCGCCCCCCCACTGTACCCCCTGGCACGTCTAGGCTTCGGCTTTCTCTAACGGCGCACCACAGCACAGAAGCTATTCAACGTCTAAAGGAGGCTTTGAAAGAACCATGATCGGCTTTATTTTTTGCCACGGGTGGAGCTATGCTCCCCCTTATTGGGATTCCCTTAAACTCTTTTTTCAAAACCACCCCACAACCATGTGGAACTTAGGCTATTACCAAGAAAACGTATGCTTGCTGTCCCCTAAGGAAAAAGAAGGTATTTTTTGGGTTGGGGTTGGGCATTCTTTGGGATTTACAAAACTCTTAGAAAGCGGTTTTTCTTTTGATGCTTTGGTAGGCCTACAGGCTTTTACACGCTTCTTAGGACACGACAGCGCGCTCCACACCAGACGAACCAAAGAATATCTGTTCTTCAAAGAGCAATTTCAAGCCACACCCCTTTCCCACGTCCAAGATTATCACCATTTTTCAGATGCGACACTGCCAGAAAAATATTATCCCTTGTTAAATCAAGATCGCCTCTTAAATGATTTAAAGGCCTTGCAAACAGATTACACGCCTTTCTTCGAAAGCCTTCACAAGCCAACCCTCATCTTGGGCTCAAAGGGAGATATGGTGGTCCCTCAAACACTTTTAGAAGATAATTTTGAGCAACATCCCCGGGCTCAGCTTAAGATACATCCCAGCAAAGGCCATGCACTGGGGTACTACCACGCACCTTGGGTTGCTGAACAAATCCAAGCTTTTTTAGAACCTTTATTTAAAGAAAAAAGCGCTACCTCCAAAGCAGGGGCAGCCCACCCTTGAAGGAGCCACCTCTATTTGCCTAAAAGCCCTACAGCGTTGTAACCTTGTCATCGTATCGCGGATCTCTATCTGGCGCTGACTGCCATAAATTAGGATAAAGATTCAAATCGTTGCTTATTTTGTTTACAAAAGAGTTAGAAGCTGTTCGAAAAATGGAGCCCCCCATTCGAGACAAGTCTTCTTTTGCTTTTTCTTTCTCCAAAAAATCATGCATAATAGAACTTTTGCTGTTATCTTTTAGCACTTCAGCACAATGAGGCGTTTCGCCCGCGAACTGTTCATGAATAAATTTCCTGAAATCAACTTTATAATCTTTGACTTCTTCCATGATCCGCTGAAAAATTTCAGGCGATGTCCCAGGGGTTATGAGCAATTGTTTCAAATTTTCAGACGCCTGCTCTTGTACTTCTGGAAATTTGCTAGCCCATTTAAAATAATAGATCGAAACGTCCACAAACCGAGTATCATTTGGCTGGTTTAGGATAGTTTGCTGGGCTTTATGCCCTTTTTTAGATAGCTTATCATCTCCCGATTCTAAAAGAAGCTGGATAGCAGCCTGTTGCTTAAAGTGAGTTGGCTTGCTTGCAATTTTCCACAAAATCTTCTTTCCCTCCGTCTGAGCTTT
>JBOFKH010000191.1:0-1037 GCA_051657225.1 Alphaproteobacteria bacterium | reverse complement strand
GTGTTTCTTCATAGCCACCCAAAGGCCAGGCCACCACGGGACACTCACCAGATTCGTTCATTTGTGAGGTGTCTAGGCAATATTTCGTTCCTTCTCCGACATTGTAGATCGCGATTAAATGATGCGGAAACGAGAAGGCTTTTCTGCCCTCTAAACTCAGCCATATAGCATCAGGCACCTCAGAATTTATAAAATCCGAGTCTATAATTCCATAAATCTCAAACCAACCAACTCCTCCATACCCGTACTTTTCTAAAAATTTTTTATAAGTTTTTGGAAATTTTAAAGCTAGAGCTTCTTCGGCTTTATGAATAATCTCATAAGTTTGCGGAAAACCAAAAAATTTTTCCGTTTCTGAAAAATGCTCCTCAATCAGCTCAAACGCTTTTTCTAAATCTTGCATACTCATTTAAGTTTCTCCAATTCCGCAACCCTCGCTTTCCAATAATCTGCTTTCCATGTATCAAAGGCCGCTCGGTCAATTTTAGGCAAAATTTCTGCTCGGGTAACGCCCCCTTTGGATTGATTACTCCAAATGTGTAAAGTTTTATGGTATTGACTGTGCATCGTTCCCGAGACTTCAGCAAGAGCTCCGTTTTGGGTTTGGATTAGGTGATGAAGGTTAATAGGTTGCTTATCAGGGCCTATAGGTGCTCTTCCTGATTTCATTAACGCAGCATTCGTTTTTCCATTTTTTCCAACACGCTTTAAATCAATCAAATCATCCCGTTTATGGACACGGTTGGTTTGGCCGCGGAAAGTATGTACATCTGATTTTTTCCAATAATTGGAGCTAAATGGGTAAATTTTTGGCGGCTCCAGATCAAGTGCCTCTAAGGCAACGTTCCTAGAAGGTGCCTTTTGGGAAGCTTTCCCAACACCTCCGCCAACCCAGGTTTTGCCGCGTTCGACGGCGCTGGCGACAGTGTTTCCAAGTTTTGCCATGATGGGATTTTCGGCAACGTAGGCGAACCAGGCTGCCTCGGCAGATTTGTACGCCACCTTGCCAACCTTAAAGGCTCCTTTGACCACGACGC
>JBOFKH010000190.1:0-1894 GCA_051657225.1 Alphaproteobacteria bacterium | reverse complement strand
GTTTTCACGAATGTTTGTGAGATCGGATGCCAGTTCAATAAGAGCAAGTCCATAACTCATAATGGACTCCCACTGCCCAGTCTTTTTAAAGCACACCCACATATCGCCACTCCCCATTTGTTTCTTTATATCGTTCTCCAAACTTGCTATAGCGACATTATAATAAATGGACATTCCCTCCTTTTCTTCATCAGTGCAATCTGTAGGATCTTTGGTCAGACAATCCATGATGCTTTCAGCATTCGGCATGTTTACCGCAAGCTCACTTGCATCCCTTTCAGCAACATCTGCCCAAAGATTTTTTTTCGTTAGTTTGGCTAGTATAATTTAAAAATATGCAACATCAGCAAAGTGTCACTTACAGCTTTTGAGCATCTTTCGGTATGCACTTGTCCTTTCGTTGGTGTATCTCCTGTAAGATGCGTCCACAATACCCACAATAAAGACTGTGCACGTATCCTTAAAATGTTCATCTTCGATTTTCAATTGGTCCTTCATGAAAGCCTTTGCGACCTCCTTTGCACAGTCCCCATTCTTGGCAGAAATAAAGTTATATCCATAACAGGTAAGACCGCGAACAAATCTGTTGACAATGTTTGTAGGCAGCATCACTTATGTTAGAAACAGACGTTGGCAAAACGTTCTTTCGATTTTTGGAAGTGCATACTTATACATTCTTCCCATCAATGACACCTGGCTTTTCATCAGATCATCCAGATCATGGTATCCACCTCTGCTCTCTTGCTCTCTTTTTAACTCTTCTGCTACCTTCTTTCTCTGCAACGCAATATTCCCCCACTCCTTTTCCCATTCCTCTTTCATTTGATTCTTCAAATCCAACACCATCTCCTCCCATTTCGCTTTACTCAAAACTACCGTTTCTTCTCCATTACTACCTCCCTCGCCATTCTCTTCGCTGCTCCTCCCTTCTCTCTCTTCGCCGCTCCTCCCTTCTTTCGTGCCTCTCGTCTCACCACTATTTCGGGTCCCATTTGTGCTACTCCGCCCTCCCGCCTTTCCTTTCACCAATTTGTCTCTATCATTATTACCACGAGTAACAGCTCCCTGTCTCTTCTGAGATTTATCTGACGCCATAGGCATTCGGTAAGTTTTCCAATGCTGCCTAACTTATACTTGGTATTATGTTGTCTGTCCAAGTTTTCTTCCGCTTGGATTATAAACATTGGTACCTTTGGTTCCTTTTTGGCGCCAGAAGCAGCAAACCTCTTCTTGCGATGAACAACAATGCTTAAATCTTTTTGTTTAAATGAAAAAGATTTAGCAAACATTACGCGCCTCGTTTTTTTTTGAATCCTGGATACCGTTCCATATATAATTGGCAAAAAAAGCATGAGAGCCGCAAGCTAACCTCAACCCAATCTTTAAAATGCAAGGTTCTGTGGTACACCTCCTTCATGACCAACATCCACCTCACCCCAATATTACCAATTTTCCTCTGAATCAACGCTGGTTTCTTCTCCTTCTTCCTCCGTAACCGGCCCTTCCGATTCTTCTTCCAGAAGGTGTTCATCCTCATTCTCTTTGTCCTCAATGCTGTACTCTTCCGTATTTCGGTTACTGCTGCTACTGCTACTGTCTTCCTCCCCTTCACTTCCTCCCTCCCCGTCGCTTACAGTGGCTCCTGTCAAACTGTGGTTACCTGGTTCCACTGACATGTTTTGCCACGCCTTTCCTCCTTGTTGCATCAAACACTCTTCCTCTCTCTGTCCTCCCTTACCTCTCTTTTTGGAATGCTCAATGGCACGTTCATAAAAGCAACTACCCCAGTTGTCCTGACCCAACAAAAAATAGTACAGCCGCTTGATATCGTTTTTTTCTTTCCGATAGTCCCAAATACCAACTAACGGTCCAACCAGATTTTCGCAGGAAACAC
>JBOFKH010000189.1:0-1242 GCA_051657225.1 Alphaproteobacteria bacterium | reverse complement strand
GCAGGGGATAGATATGAACATCGCCCTTCACCTCATCCAGGGGTTTGAGGCAGGCCAGGGTGTTAGAACCATCGATGTTCATGGCGCAGGAACCGCAGATTCCCTCGCGACAAGAACGGCGAAAAGTGAGGCTTCCGTCCACCTCATTCTTGATTTTAATCAGAGCATCCAACACCATGGGGCCACAGCTCTTTCGGTCAATTTCATAGGTATCTAAACGGGGATTTTCAGCTGTATCCGGGTCATAGCGATAAATTTTCAGGCGCGTAACCTGTTGAACAGTGGCATCAGCTTTGAAGACGTTGCCTTGTTTGCGGACCTTTGAGTTGGGGGGGAGTCTGAACTGAACCATTGTGTTTTCCTTTTAGTAAACCCTTGGCTTAGGCGGAATGAATTCCACCTCTTGGGTAAGGGTATAAAGGTGGACTGGGCGAGTGCCCAAAGTTACATGATAATCTTTTGAAAGCCAGGTGAGGGAATGGTGGAGCCATTTTTCATCATCCCGCTGGGGGAAGTCTTCTCGAGCGTGGGCGCCGCGACTTTCTTGCCGGTGTGAGGCAGCCTCTAAGGTGACGGCAGCTTGGGCAAGTAAGTTTTCAAGCTCAAGGGCCTCCACCAAATCTGTGTTCCAGACAAGGGAGCGATCCTGGAGTCCTACCTCTTGAAAGGATATTATAATCTCTTTCATGGCTTTGACGCCTTCTGCTAACAAGGTTTGGGTTCTGAAAACCGCGCACTTTTGTTGCATGGTGCGTTGCATCTGCAGGCGAATGTCAGCAGGCTTTTGGCGTCCCTTGCTGTGGCGGAGCTTATCCAAGCGTTGGATGGCTTCCTCGCCAAACGAGGGAGATATCTCGGGCAGCGTGGCTCCCGGTTTGAAAAGCGCTTGAGCCCGAAGCGCTGCGGCACGACCAAACACAACCAGGTCTAGCAGAGAGTTTGTGCCCAAGCGGTTCGCACCGTGAACAGAAACACACGCCGTTTCGCCGATGGCCATTAAGCCTGGCACCACCTGGTCTGGATTTTGGGGGGTGGGTCGCAACACCTCTCCATGGTAGTTGGTGGGAATACCTCCCATATTATAATGCACGGTGGGGATGACAGGGATGGGTTCTTTCGTGACATCTACCCCAGCAAAGATTTTGGCGGTTTCTGAGATGCCGGGTAAGCGCTCATGCAACACATCTGCAGGAATGTGCTCAAGGTGAAGTAAAATATGGTCTTTATGCTCTCCAACCCCTC
>JBOFKH010000188.1:0-19546 GCA_051657225.1 Alphaproteobacteria bacterium | reverse complement strand
TGGCAAGGGGGCTTGGATCCATTTTTTGTTCCTTGTTCTTGTCACCCTTAATCTGGTCTCAGCTTTCCAAGCTTTGGGAACCCTCATGGCGTTGGGCATCTTGCTGTTACCCGCCATCACAGCTCGCCTTTTATGCCGACAGGTTTGGCATCTGTGTGTTGTAGCCATTGGGATTGCGTGTGTTTCTAGTTATGTGGGCTTGCTGCTCTCATACCATCTCGCTTGGCCTTCAGGCCCCTCGATTGTTTTGGTCGCTGGTCTATTTTACGGCTTGGGGTTGATACGTGTGATGCTTCCCCGCTTGCTAAAAACTGTTTTTGCCACCGGAATGATCTTGTGTTTTCCCCAAAGCGGCTCAGCAGAAAGTGTTCTCTCCCTTAAACCAAAGGTGGTGGTCAGCTTCAGCATTTTAAAAGATTTCGTCCACCAAATTGCAGGGAACAGGGTGCATGTAGATAGCCTGGTTGGCCCCAATGCGGATGCTCACGTTTATGAACCGCGCCCCCAAGACGTTCAAAAAATCCAAGAAGCAGATTTAGTCATTTTAAATGGGTTTGGCTTTGAACGGTGGATGAAACAGCTTTTGTTGGCATCCGGTTATCGAGGAGTTGTCATCACTACCTCTGACGGGGTTCCTCCACGCCGCTTAGATGCTGGAGGAGGACAGAAAGTTATAGATCCCCATGCTTGGCATAATGTGCGTTATGCCCAAATTTATGTCGACAATATCGCCCGAGGTCTTGGGCGCATTTTTTCTTCACACCAAAAAGAATTCTCTCAAAACGCTCAACATTACCACAAGCGATTAAAGGCTTTGGACCGGTGGATCCATAGCATGCTGCAAAAGGTGCCGCTAGAGCGCCGGCGTGTTCTAACAAATCACGATGGATTTGGATATTTAGGGGATGCTTATGGGATTCACTTTGTATCTCCCTTAGGTTTGAGCACCGAGGGAGAGGCTTCTGCCCAGGTGGTGGCTTCTCTCATTTCCCAAGGGCGTCAGGCAAATATCACAGCTTGTTTTTTTGAAAACATTTCCAATCCACGCCTGGTGGAACAAATCGCGAAAGAAGGAGAGTTGACCATGGGTGGCCAACTCTATTCAGACGCGCTGTCTTCTCCCACAGAGCCCGCTTCGACCTATGAAGCTATGATGCGTTACAATGTGGAGCGACTTGTGGAAGGTATGATTGCTGGTTCTGCTGTATCTTCTACTTTGTCTGGAACATAATATCTTCGTTGAAGCCTCCCAGCGGTTCTCCTGTCCTGTTAGACGGCCTGAGATCTGGGACGGGGTCTGTTGGCGTGTGATTATTTTCCATGTAGAGGTTACGTTCCCAAGGTTTAATTGGCTGTAAAGTATCTCCTCTTCTATCCGTGATTGCGGACGCAGAGCTCATAATATTCAGCATAGTTAAGAAAATTAACGCAATTTTTTGTGCCTTTTTCATCGCATTGTCCCCCTTTTTTTCTCAAAATCCATCAAAAAAATTAAATCATGAGGTTATGCTTATTCTTAATTGTTATCACCACAATCTTTACAAAATTAGGCTATATGGAAAGTATTAAAAAAGTGATAAAATGAAAAGAACGCAAGATTTTATGAAAGTAAAACGTAAGTTTATTTGTTTTTTTTACAAAGATTTACTTCCAATTTGTCAGACGAACCCGATAACGCAAAGAAACGGTTTGTTTACCAGGAACTGTTAAGAGCCAGCGGATTTGGCGTTCATCTGATTGAGAAGTGTGGCTTTCTCGAGAAAGTGACCAATTTCCTTCTACTTTCTGGATCACTACCACGGGTATGGCATTTTCAGTTGGGTTTGTTAAGTCTACACGATAAGCAGATTCTAAAACCTTTTCACCTAATTGTCGAAAATCTGTTTGTTGCATCTCTGCTTTAATTTTTGAGGAAAGCCCAAGAGGAAAGCTGAGAGAAGCCTGAACGGGTGTGTGGTCTACCTTAGTTTGATCAATGTAAAAGGGCCTATCTTCTTGGTTACGTCCATAAATTTCAACGTTTCCTGCGGGTAGGGGAATTCCTAAGCCATTAGCTGATGAATTGATAAGGGAGAGCCAAATTTGAACAGGTAAGCTCAAAAGTCCTCCGGCTCGATTTACATGGATATCTTTAGGTAAATAGATCTGATAGCTGCGGGTTACAGGAATATTTTTGACCGAAAGAAACGCAACGTTTTTCGTCATGCCCGCGTAAAGGTTGATGAAATTTTTTAAGGGATAGGTGTTGGGCTCATGAAAATTCATATCCGAGGGAAGTTTTGCCAATTCCAAAGGGGCGACTAGTTGAATTTTTGCTTTCTTAAAATCTACATCACTTGCATTTTTTAAATGTACCCACCCATTCATACTTAATTCATTACGTTTTGGGTGCATGTCTATGGTGTAGGATGCTTCCCATGTAATACCTTTTGTAAGGTAAACAAACTCAATTCGATAGTCTTTTTCTTGGAAAGCTTTGACCCGTACTCGCATCACAGGAAGAAGAGAAAAATTTAGGGGAATTTTTTCAAAAACAATATCATCTGAGTTGATAGGAGCGATATGATCTCCATGATCTACCAACGCTTTTTTACCATTGATGGCCAGAAGATGCCCTTTAAGGGTGCGTTGTTCTCCCGTTCGCGTATTAACATGGACAACCCTGATTTGCTCCCCAACAGATTTTTCTAACAGACCTTCATGGGTAAGCATTTTAGATGAAAAATTCTTTTCCGTAAATTCAAGGTCGTTCCCGTCTAAACAACGAAGCACGAGAGAATCTGGTATTAAATCTTTGGGGAATTGATAAACGGAAAGTCGCGTATCTCCTTCTGATAAATGGACTATCCTGCGGTCAAGCACAAGGGCAAGGTTTAAATTTTCTGGGAAAATCGTTAAAACAACTGGTCCCTGATTTTTTTGCACCACATCTTGTTGAACTGCGGCCTCAGCTATTCCAAAAAAGACAGAAGCCAGAAATGCCACAAGTGCTTGGTAAAAGCCAGATCGAGGTATAGACATAAGATGGCGGCTCCCTTTTAATTTCATCAGCTTGAATGTGTCACTTTTCTAGGTTCTAAATCAAGAGGTGATATAGACAAAAGATTGTTTTTCTGGGAAACAGCACCAAGCTCTTGGAAACGTCGCGCCGCTGGAAGAACCCTGCTCTCAAAAGAGCCCACGGCTTGGTTATAGGCGTGGGTTGTGGCTTGAAGGTGGCGTCCTACATTTGAAAAATGCTGTAGCATATCCTGTAGGCGCTTATACAGCTCTTTTCCAAGCTCTCGAATGGCTTCTGCATTTTTTGCTAATTTTTCCTCTCGCCATCCAAAAGCTATAGAACGTAAGAGGGTGATGAGGGTTGTGGGTGTTGCAAGCATCACATTAGATTCGAAGCCATATTCCAAAAGCCCTGGATCATGTTCGAGGGCAGGCCCTAAGAAAACTTCGCTGGGCAAAAAAAGCAGCACAAATTCTGGTGATGGCTGCAGATGTTCCCAATAGGCTTTTGCAGACAATTTTTTCATGTGAAGGCGAAGCTGTTTGCCATGTTCTTTCATTTTTTCTGTGCGAATGTTTGGGTCCTTTGTGTCCAAAGCCTCTAAATAAGCTGTTAAGGGAACTTTTGCGTCAATAATGACGCGTCTTTTTCCTGGCAGGTTCACGATCAAATCGGGGCGTTGGCGTTTATCCATCTCATCTGAAAGACAAACTTGTTCACGAAAATCACAGTAGGGTAGCATGCCTGCCATTTCCACCACCCGCTTCAATTGAATTTCTCCCCACAGTCCCCGGGTTTGGGGAGATTTTAAAGCTTGGGTAAGTTGAGAAGTTTGACCATGGAGGTCTTGTTGAGATTGGATTAAGTTGTAAATTTGGGCCTGGAGCCCCTCATAAGCCCCAACGCGTGCTTTTTCTAACGCTTGAATTTTTGTATCAACTTGTTGAAGCGCATGGGACAAAGGTGTGAGCAGCTGGGTTATCTCGTGGTGATGGTGAGACCAAGCCCCCTTCGTGCTGGTTTGGAAATTTTCTAAAACCGTCTGGGCCAGTGTTAAAAAAGACTGATTGTTTGCCTGTAAGGCATCTCCGCACAAGGCCTTGAGGTGCTTTTCCAGGCTTTCTTGGGAAGTGCTTAGAAAAGCAAGGCGCTCTTCAAATTGTTCTTGATTTTTCTTAAAATGAACGTCCAAAATTTGGAGACGCATCTCTTTCTCTTGAAGCTGTTGACGTATAGTTTCCAGCTGGTGCTGGGCGTCAACTGCTATAGAAGTTGCAGTTTTTAACTTGCTTCTAGAGCGTGAAGAGAGAAAGCGTAAAAGAGCCAGAAACCCTAAACTCGAAAGAAAGAAACCTAAAAAAAAGGATGGCAAATCCAGGGCCAGGTTCATAGTTCCCACTTTTTTCACAAAGGAAAATGATTTCTTTACCCTATAACATACTTTTTGCTAGATCTGTGTAAAAAATTGGTTTATTTAAGGAGGAGGGTCTTGTAAGTTCTGACCTTGGTAAATTTGTAATTGTTAAAATTAGAAAAAGAGGCCCTCATGAATGAGACCGTTTTAGTTTTTCAGGGAATTTTAGGTGTTTGTGTTTTTATAGGCTTGGGATGGTTGTTAAGTGAAAACAGACGGTTGGTCAATTTTAAAGCGGCGGCGCTAGGGTTTGGAGCCCAGTTTGCCCTTGCCGCGGTTATCATTAAAATAAAAGTGATTCGAGATTTTTTTTTATGGATCTCCCAAGGGGTCAACGCCCTTAAAGAGTCGATGCTAGAAGGCACGAGTTTCGTCTTTGGCTATTTGGGAGGGGGGGAAGTTCCCTTCGCGGTTGAAGCGGGTTCTCATACGTTCATTTTTATGTTCCAAGCTTTGCCAATGATTATGGTCATCAGCGCTCTTGCGATGCTTTTGTTTCATTGGCGTGTTTTACCTATCATTGTTGAAGGCTTTTCATGGGTTTTTCAAAAGATTCTAGGTGTTGGTGGTGCGCTGGGTGTTTGTGCTGCCGCTAAGATTTTTTTTGGTCAAACAGAGGCCCCCCTCCTTGTAAAACCTTATTTACGTCAATTTACGCGCAGCGAGCTGTTTACTGTGATGACAGCTGGCATGGCGACAACTTCTGTTAGCTTGATGGTGCTTTACAGCACAATTTTGGAAAAAACAATTGTTGATCCTATTGCCCACATTTTAACGGCTTCGATTATCAGCATTCCTGCCGCTGTCGTTGTATCTCGCATTATGGTTCCCCATACGGGAGATACGACATCAGGACATATCGTTGTTCCTTATAATTTTGCAAATTCCATGGACGCGATTTCCCAAGGGACAAGCGATGGCATGCGGTTGATGCTTAATATTGCGGCGATGTTGGTGGTGGCCCTGGCACTGGTTGCCCTCGTCAATAAAATTTTGGGAACCCTTCCCCCTTTTCAAGGTCACCCTATTACGCTCCAATTGATTATGGGATATTTTTTATCCCCCGTTGCTTGGTTGATGGGTATTCCTGCTTCAGAAACAGTGTTTGCAGGTAGCCTCTTGGGGACAAAAGCTGTTTTGAATGAAGTTGCGGCGTTTATTTCGCTTTCTTCGCCGAATCATCAGCCTATCCACCCCACCACGAACTTGATCATGATGTATGCACTATGTGGCTTTGCAAATCTTGCGAGTATTGCGATTCAAATCGGTGGCATTGGGGGCATGGTGCCAGAGCGTCGGAATGAAATTATCTCCCTTGGCTTTAAAGCTTTGATTGCAGGGACTCTTGCGAGTTGTATGAGCGGCACTGTTATCGGATTGCTTTATCATATGCATTGGTAGCTCAAGCGCGACGGATGAATCTTTTTGGGAGGGGAAAAGGCATGTGTTGTGAAAAAAAAAGAAGTAAGAAAAATAGCGGCTGCGGAGTTTTTTTTGGGATTTTGGTTCTCCTGTGTTGTGTTCTGGCGTGTCTTCCGACAGAGGGGAAAGCAACGCGGGAACGGCCGCAAGCTCTTAAGCTTGTTTTCAAGCACGGTGTCGCGGCTTTTGGTTCAGTCAGATATCCGAAGGATTTTTCGTCGTTTGCTTACGTTAATTCTAGTGCGCCTATTCAAGGGACCTTTAAGCTAGGTGTGCTGGGAGGTTTCGATAGTCTCAATCCCTACCTTCTTAAGGGAGAGATTGCGGCGGGTCTAGCTCTGATCGAAGGAAACCTGCTTCATGCAAGCCTTTTAAAAAAGAGTTCAGACGAGCCTTGTTCTGGCTATGGTTACCTTGCTGAAGGTATTCATGTGTCCGAGGACAAAACCCGGGTAACTTTTTTGCTACGTTCCCAAGCGGTTTTCCATGATGGTTCGTCTGTCTTGCCGGAAGATGTCATCTTTACCTTCAATTATCTGCTTGAAAAAGGGTCACCTTTTTTTAAAAGCTATTATAGGTTGGTGGAACGTGCTGAAAAAACAGGAGATCGCCAAGTCACTTTTATCTTGAAGGAAACATCAAACCCAGAAATGCCTTTTATTCTGGGGCAATTGCCGGTATTGCCTCGCAGTTTTTACCAGGGAATTAACGGAGAGAAAGGAGACCTTGTTCCACCCCTTGGAAGTGGCCCCTACCGTGTTGCGAAAATTTCTCCGGGGAAAAGCATCACCTATGAGCGGGTTCCAGCTTGGTGGGGTGATGCGGTGCCAGCCGCCCGTGGATTTTATCGTTTTAAGGCGATCCGTTATGATTATTTTCGGGATCATTCAGTTCTTTTGGAGTCGTTAAAAAAAGGGCAAATTGATTTTCAAGTTCTCACTTCTAAACAAGCGGTTACGCTGCGTACTTTTCAGGCAGTAAAAGAAGGCAAGTTAGTCTTAAAAGATATTCCGCATAAAATCCCCTTTGGCCATATAGGGTTCATCTTCAATACCCGAAAATCTCTCTTTCAAGATCCACGGGTCCGCCAAGCTTTGGGGTTGGTTTTTGATTTTGAGTGGATTAACCAGAATTTACTTGAAAACAGCAGGGCAAGAATCACTTCTTTTTTCAGCAATTCAGACTTTGCGGCAACGGGTATTATCAGCCCAGAAGAACGTGCTGTTCTGGAGCCATTTCAGCAACAGCTTTCTCCCACTATTTTTGAAAAACCTATGTCTGTATTTGTGGATGGCGGCCTCACGGATTCAAGGCAGCGCAAGCAAAAAGCACTTGGGCTTTTAAAGGAAGCGGGTTGGCATTTCGATAAAGGAAAGCTGCTGCATGGGAAGACTGGCATGCCTTTTCGGTTTACATTTTTATTGATTGCAGGGGGACCGTTTGAGAAGATAGTTTCCCACTACCGAGAAGCGCTTCGCAAAAAACTTGGCATTCAAATGGATGTTCGCTTAGTGGATTCCGCTACGTTCGAGAATGCAACTCAGAAATTTAGCTTTGAAATGATACTCGATAAAATTCCTGCTTCTTACACGCTAGGTAATGAATTATGGGATTGTTTTGGATCTTGGCAAGCAACGATGGAGGGGAGTAAAAATTTAATCGGTATCCATAGCCCCGTTGTGGATAAACTGATTGAAGCCATCATTGCTGCCAAAACTTATAAAGCCATGCAGCTTTACGCTCAAGCCTTAGATCGCGTTTTGATGAGCGGATTTTATAGCGTCCCTGCCTTTTATCCACCTAAGCTTCAGGTGGCTTGTTGGAACCGGGTTAGAATGCCTGATATCTTGCCTACCCTTGAGGGATATGACTCCACAACATTTTGGCTGGAGAATTCCCTTTGAGCTTTGCTCCTTATGCTTTTGAAGGAAAAAATGTTCAATTAGCTCGTTTGCCACGTTTTGTTTCAAAAATTTTTAATTTCAAGATTGAACCTGGGGAAATTTTAGCGGTGCAGGCTTCCAATGGTGGGGGAAAATCAACGTTTCTGAAGACCCTCATGGGAGGATTACGCCCCTTGGGTGGACATTTTTTGGCTGGAGCCACGGCTCTTTCTCTAGAATCGCCTTGGCATCGCCGTCAACTTGCTTTTGTGGGCCATAAATCTGCCCTGCGCCTTCAAGAATCTGTTCAACAGCAAGTGGAGGAGGGGGTGGCGCTTTATCAGTCTTCTCCATCTGCAGCATTGTTCGCTAAAGCGTTTGAGCAGTTTGACTTAGCGTCCCTGCTTCAGCTTCCTTGTGGCGTGCTTTCCCAAGGACAGCGACAGCGTTTGATGCTTTGTCGCATTCATTTGTCTGGAAGGCCGTGCTGGCTTTTGGATGAGCCCCTCCATCACCTTGATGCTCAAGGTATTGCCGTTTTTCGCAATTCCCTTAAATCCCATCTAGAACAGGGCGGAAGTGCTGTTCTTACATCTCCAAGCGTGGAAATGTTTGACGATGGTGTAAACTTATTAAGGCTTTAACACGTGGGCCTTGTAAGCTTTCCCTGGATTCCCGTTTCCGCGAGGAATGACAGGGAAAAGTGTGGGACTATCTTTTACAAGACAAGCTCTATAAGATAAATTTTGATAAATCCGCGTTCTTCGCAAGGGTTCCTACTTTTTCTTGTACGTAAGGAGCATCGATGGTGAAGGTTTCTCCTTGTTTTTCTGAAGCAATAAAGCTTATTTCCTCTACCAAACGTTCCATCACTGTGTGAAGACGTCGTGCACCAATGTTTTCTACATTGGCATTGATCTCAGCAGCAAGCTTGGCGATTTCGTGAATCCCTGCTTCTGTGAAAATCAAGGTCACTTTTTCTGTCGCGAGAAGGCTCACATATTGGCGCACCAAGCTGGTTTCGGGCTCTTGAAGAATCCGGATAAAATCTTCTCGGTTTAGGGATTGGAGTTCTACCCGAATGGGCAAGCGTCCTTGAAGTTCAGGCAGCAAATCAGAAGGCTTTGCCAGGTGAAATGCGCCGGAGGTAATGAAGAGAATATGGTCTGTTTTGACCATCCCGTGTTTGGTGGTAACGGTAGTTCCTTCCAGCAACGGCAACAGATCCCGTTGAACGCCTTCCCGGCTGACATCAGAGCCTGAACGTTCTGATCTTGCGGATATTTTATCAATCTCGTCCAGAAAGACAATCCCGTTTTCCTCCACCGAGAGAATTGCTTCTTTCACCATGCTTTCTTGATCTAAAAGCTTCTCGCTTTCCTCTGTAATGAGAAATTCCCAAGCTTCTGAAACCTTCATCCGGCGTTGTTTTGTGCGGCCTGTCCCCATAGCTTTTCCCAGCATATCTCCTAAATTCATCATACCCAGTTGGGCTCCAGGCATCCCAGGGATATCGAAGGTAGGGAAAGGGTTGCTGGTATCTGCCACATATAATTCTACCTCACGATCGGCCAGGGTGCCTTCCTTCAGCAGAGTCTTAAATTTCTCTCGGGTTTCGCTGCTAGCAGAATCCCCAACCAAAGCATCCAAAAGGCGTTCTTCTGCTTGAGCAGTTGCTTTGACCTCAACCTCTTGGCGTAGGCGTTCCTTTGTTTGAGATATGGAGATTTCCAAGAGGTCTCGGATAATCTGTTCCACATCTCGTCCCACATATCCTACCTCGGTGAATTTTGTCGCTTCGACTTTGATGAAGGGAGAATCTGCAAGCTTCGCAAGCCTTCTTGCGATCTCTGTTTTGCCGCAACCCGTTGGGCCAATCATTAAAATATTTTTAGGAATGACATCTTCTCGTAAAGCGGGTTCCAGCTGAAGCCTGCGCCACCGGTTGCGTAAGGCTATCGCAACGCACCGTTTAGCATCAGCCTGCCCAACGATATGGCGGTCTAACTCTGCCACAATTTCACGGGGGGTAAGCGGGGTCATTGGGGCAACCTTTCTATCAAAATTTGGGCATTGGTATAAACGCACAGGTCTGCGGCAATATGAAGGGCTTTGCGGGCAATTTCTTCAGCAGTTAAATCGAGATCGACCAGCGCTCTGGCTGCGGCGATGGCATAAGGCCCCCCTGAGCCAATCCCTATCAGGCCCATTTCTGGTTCCAAAACATCTCCGGTCCCTGTTAAAATGAGAGATTGATTTTTGTCTGCAACCGCCATCATGGCCTCTAAGCGGCGCAGATAGCGGTCTGTGCGCCAGTCTTTTGCAAGCTCCACACAGGCTCTGGAAAGTTGTTCTGGATACTGTTCTAATTTGGCTTCAAGGCGCTCAAACAGGGTGAGCGCATCGGCGGTGGCTCCTGCAAACCCAGCAATCACTTGTCCAGACCCTAAACGACGCACTTTACGTGCATTATTTTTGATAATGACGGAGCCCATGGTGACTTGACCATCCCCTGCAACCACTACCTCATTCCCTTTACGAACTGATACAATGGTGGTTCCATGCCACAAAGGGGAACCCCGTTCTTCTGTCATGTTTTATTTCCTCTCAATCGCAATAGGACTTCTTTTGAGGGGGAAATCCCAACCCTAGCCAAACCCAAGCGCTCGTATTATAATGTCGCAACATGCCTTAACTTTTTGGGAATTAGCCGTAACATGAAACTGACATCTCCTTACGATCCCACCAACATCTTCGGCCGCATTCTACAGGGAGAAATTCCTTGTCGCAAGGTCTATGAAGATATTTATGCGCTCGCTTTTCATGACATTCAACCCAAGGCTCCCATTCATGTGTTGGTCATTCCTAAAGGGTCTTACCTTTCGTTGCTTGATTTTACTGAAAAAGCGCCTCCTGAAGCCCAGCTTGGGTTTTGGAATGCTGTTCGAAGCGTTGCTCGCCAAGAAAGCCTAGAAGAAAAAGGGTTCCGCTTGATTTCAAATTGTGGCCTTAACGGTGGACAAGAAGTTCCGCATTTCCATGTTCATTTGCTGGGTGGAAAGCTTCTGGGAAAAATGGTTTAGATACATTCAAAAGGACATTTTTTGTTGTCTGTCTTAAACAAAATAAGTAATGTGCGAGCATTTTTTTGTAATTTTGAGGGATAGCCTGTGTCTAAAAAATACGCTCTTTTGTTATTGTTGGCAGCATTTTTTTCGCCTCTTTCCCGGGGATTCCCGTTAAATCCTGTAAAGAATAGGATGAATTAGAGCGACAAATTAATAAATTCCTTCTGTATACACACGAAAACAAGGCTCAAATCCAAACAATTTCAAAAATTTTTTTCATTCTTAAACAGCCCATTAACGCTCAAAATGAGCTTTAAATGTTTGATGCAACCTTCGTAAACCCA
Organism: Alphaproteobacteria bacterium; assembly: GCA_051657225.1. Taxonomy (GTDB): domain Bacteria; phylum Pseudomonadota; class Alphaproteobacteria; order Holosporales; family JBOFFI01; genus JBOFFI01. Next base: position 8,414 of record JBOFKH010000188.1, on the reverse strand, counting down.
TGTATGGAAGGGGTTCCTTGACAAGGCTAAGTCTCGTATGCCACATTTCAGGAAAGGATATTATTTTTAATCTGTTTAGGGTTTGCGGAAGTGATGTTTTCGTTTGAAAAAGTCTTAAGAGGAATGGGATTAGCTTTGCTGAGCCTTGGTGTTTTGGGTTGTGTTTCAACGCACCAGCAAAGTGGCATGGTTTTGCCCCGCAGCACGCTGAAGCAAATTCAAGTTGGGAAAACAACTCAACAAGATGTTTTTCGTCTCTGGGGAACACCTTCTTCTGTCTCTCCCATTGACCCCAACACGTGGTATTATGCCTCCTGCTTTTCTGAAACTTGCGCGTTTTTTACGCCGACGGTTTTAGAAAATAGGGTATATATTTTGACCTTTTCTTCCGGTGGTGTTTTGACCAAAATGGAGGAGAAGGGTAAAAAAGATATGGAAGCTGTTCCCATGGTTAAGCGGGTCACGCCGCCGGTGGGTCAATCAACCCCTGTTATGAAGCAGCTTTTTCGCAATTTAGGAAAAGCACCGCCTAAGGCTCAACGTCCTTAAGGTTGGTCACGCTTTTTTAAAGCGCCATGTCTCTCTCCATTTCGTTGTTAGAATTTTCTGAGCAGCTGGCCAATTTTCCTTTCTTGCTGGATGAACAGCGTGTGGCTGTTGCCGTTTCGGGTGGCAGCGATAGCCTTGCTCTGCTCGTGCTTTTGAAAGCCTGGTCAGAGGCCAAGGCCAAAAGCCTGGTAGCCCTCATCGTTGACCATCGCCTGCGTCCCCAATCTTCTCAAGAAGCTTTGCAAGTTTTGGAATGGGTGCGGCAGTTTGGCATTCAAGGGAAAATTCTTACTTGGGAGGGAGACAAGCCTTCAGGCGGTATTCAAGCAAAAGCTAGGGAAAAACGTTATGAGCTTCTGGCTACCTATTGCTGGAAGCATGGGGTCCAAAGCCTTTTTTTAGCTCACCACCAAGATGATCAACTTGAAACTTTTTTGCTGAGGCAAGAAAAACAGAGTCAACCCTATGGCCTTGCGTGCATGTCTGCTTTGTCTCAGCGCTTGGGTATCCGTCTTGTGCGTCCCTTGTTGAGTTTTTCTAAAGAAAGGTTGCGGGCAACCCTTAAAAAAGAAGGGATGCCTTGGGTGGAAGACCCAAGTAATCAAGAAATGCGCTTTTCTCGGGTTCGGATGCGCCATCACCTCGCAGCTTTTTCTGCAGAACAAAAACAAGAGCTTTTATCAGAAATTCAAGGCTTTGCCATCAAGCGGCAAACGCTGGAAAGTCAGGTTGCATCGTGCTTGCAGCAAGGGTTACAGGTTTTTCCCCAAGGGTATGCCTTGCTTCAGTTGGACGTATTCAAAAATTTTTCGCCAGAGGTTCAATCCCTTGTTCTGAAAAAAATTTTACAGGCCTGTGGGGGGCAAAAACACTTTTTTAAGCAGCAGCAGATGGATCTTTGGATTGATAAAATATGGGGGGGACACCTTAAGCAAGTTCGAACTCTGGGGGGCTGTTGCCTTGTGGAACGTGAAGGCTTCGTTTGGTTTTATCGAGAGCTTGCTCTGGTTCAAAGCCCTTGTTTGCTGTCTCCAGAAGAGGATGGGACCATTTCATTGATCTGGGATGGGCGGTTTTACGTGGAGTTAAAGACAAAAACACCCTTGCGGCTTTCATGTTTAGGGGAATTTGCTGTCCGGGAATGGGGAAACGAAACGCTTTCAGGCTTAGAAAAACGTGTTCTGGCCAGCCTGCCATCCCTTAGGCTTGAGGGGTGTGGAGAGGAAATTGGTCTTTTTCCAGATGTGTTTCCAGACTTATTTCCAGATGACTTGCTTTTTCAAGCGGGTGGGATAAAAAAAAGGCGCGAAGCGTCCATTGACAGGGTTGTTCAGAAGGTGGTATTTTTGGGAAAGTTTGTACTTTTTCCGGATATTTCTTTGTGTCTTGGGGAAGGTCTTTTTCCTATGTAAACAAAAGCAGATAGTAAGTTTCTTTTTCAAAAATAAAATCTTGTTTTTTCAATGTGATGAAAGAAAAAAAGGTGTTTTTTTTTTAAGAAAAAATTAAATTTTGTTCGGTTGAATAAGGTTAGGTTCTAGCTGTTTTTTGCGGATAGTGGGCCAAAAAAATGGGTTTTCTGAAAGGGCAAAAAATTGGGAAGCAATAGTAAAAACGTAGCGCTTTGGTTGATTATTGGTCTTTTTCTCCTTGCGCTGTTTAACATGTACCAAGGGGGCTCAGGCCGTCAGCATGTGCAATCTGTCGATTTTTCTGATTTTATGTCCGAAGTTAAAACAGGGCACGTGACAGAGGTATTTATCCGTGGGGATCAGGTTTTGGGGCGTTTGCAGGATGGACGTCAATTTTCTACCTATGTGCCACCCAATGCTTCTAATTTAGTAGATAAGCTGATGGCTAGCCATGTCCGTATCAAGGCTGCGCCACCAGAAGAAGGATCACCTTCGTTTTTACAAATTTTGCTGTCTTGGTTTCCTATGTTGCTGTTGATTGGCGTTTGGGTTTTTTTCTTGCGGCAAATGCAAAATGGAACGGGGCGCGCCATGGGATTTGGAAAATCCAAGGCCCGCTTGATGGACGAGAAGAAAAATCCTGTCACGTTTAAAGATGTTGCGGGAATCGACGAAGCTAAAGAAGATTTGGAAGAAATTGTCGATTTTTTGAAAGATCCCCAAAAATTCCAGAAATTGGGAGGGCGTATTCCCAAAGGCGTATTGTTGGTGGGGCCTCCAGGAACGGGTAAAACCTTGTTGGCCCGGGCCATCGCGGGAGAGGCCAACGTACCGTTTTTCTCTATCTCCGGTTCTGATTTTGTGGAAATGTTTGTAGGTGTGGGGGCTAGCCGCGTACGGGATATGTTTGAGCAGGGGAAGCAGAATGCGCCTTGCATCATTTTTATCGATGAAATCGACGCTGTGGGACGTCACCGTGGTGCAGGCTTAGGGGGTGGAAATGACGAGCGAGAACAGACCTTAAACCAGCTTTTGGTTGAGATGGATGGATTTGAATCAAGCGAAGGTGTCATTTTGATTGCTGCGACAAATCGTCCAGATGTGTTGGACCCTGCGTTGCTGCGTCCGGGTCGTTTTGATCGTCAGGTTGTAGTCCCTAATCCCGATATCATGGGAAGACAAAAAATTCTCCAGGTGCATATGAAAAAGGTTGCTCAGGCTCCAGGTGTTGATGCCCATATCATCGCCCGGGGAACCCCAGGGTTTTCTGGCGCTGATTTAGCCAACCTCGTGAATGAGGCAGCTTTGCTGGCCGCTCGGCGTGGCAAGCGCTCGGTAGGGATGCAAGAATTTGAAGACGCAAAAGACAAAGTGATGATGGGGGCGGAGCGTCGTTCGATGGCGATGAATGAAGATGAAAAGCGCTTGACGGCCTTTCATGAAGCGGGGCACGCGGTGGTAGCTTTCCATTCTCCAGATTCTGATCCCATTCACAAGGCGACGATTATCCCCAGGGGAAGCGCGCTGGGGATGGTGATGCGCTTACCAGAAAGAGACCGTATTTCTGTCTCTAGAGCCCGTTTAATGGCAGACCTTGCGGTGGCCATGGGGGGACGTCTTGCGGAAGAGATCACCTTTGGGGTGGAGAGAGTCACGACAGGGGCTTCTTCTGATATCCGTCACGCTACCGAGATGGCACGTCGCATGGTGACAGAGTGGGGGATGAGCGAAAAATTAGGACCTTTGAGCTATGGGGAAGTAACCCAAGAAGTTTTTTTGGGGCACTCTGTGGCCCAGCATAAAAATGTGTCTGAGGCGACGACTCAGCTGATTGACCAAGAAGTGCGCTCCATCGTGGATCAGGCTTATGGAACGGCAAAACAGATTTTAACCAAACATGCAAAGCATCTTAAGTTAATCGCAGAACACTTGCTAGAATATGAGACGCTGACGGGAGATGACATTCGTCAGCTTTTGACGACGGGGCGCTTCGACAGACCTCTTCCACCTACATCGACGGATGGCGATGCATCGTCTGAAAAGCCAAGGAAAAAAAGCTCTGTTTCGGGGGAGGGAGAAACTGCTTCTGAAGGAAGCCCGCCTCCAAAAAAAATCCGAAAAAATTCTCCAAAGCTGACGCCGCGACCTGAAGGCGGAGCTGTGTAAGGCTGATGGGGAAGCAGGGAGATGGTCGTAAAATTGTAGCTCAAAACCGAAGGGCTAAGTTTGATTATTTCATCCATCAAACCCTGGAGACAGGTGTTGTCTTGCAAGGGACAGAGGTAAAATCTCTGCGAGCAGGGCAGGCGAGTTTGGGGGAGGCTTACGTTTCTCCTGAGAACGCAGAACTTTTTTTGATTAATGCGTTTATCCCTGAATATAAGCAGGGCGGGTACACAAACCATGAGCCCCGGCGGCGGCGCAAGCTGTTGGCGCGGGGGCGCGAAATCAGAAAATTATCGGGCCTTGTGACACGCAAAGGCATGACGTTGATCCCCATGTCCCTTTACCTCAACCCAAGGGGAATGATCAAGCTAGAGCTGGGGGTTGCAGAGGGGAAGAAAACACAAGATAAGCGCGAGGCTATTAAAGAGCGAGATTGGAAGCGCCAAAAAGCTGTGCTTTTAAAACAAAGTCGCTAAGCGATAGCGCTTTGGTTGTGGGGAGATTATCCTTGTCACCTTGTTGGAATTCGTGAAAAAAACGACAAAAAAGCTTGCGTTTCGGGGTGGGTTCTGTTATTCGAATTTAGAAGGGGACCCAAAAAGATGAACGCCTGTTTTATGCGTGGTGTTAATCGGTTCTTTTCAAGAGGCGTGGTGAAAAAAATGATTTCATCTTTTCCTCTTAAAAAGTTTGTAATAGGTATAAAGCGGTCGTGGCGGAACTGGTAGACGCGCAGCGTTGAGGTCGCTGTGGGAGAGATCCCGTGGAAGTTCGAGTCTTCTCGACCGCACCAGCCTACTCTCAGGGGAGCTAGGTTGGTGCGGTCTTTAAAGCCTGTGGTAGAAATAAATAATTTTGGTGTTTTGTTACCTCTGTTTGATGGGAGAGTACGCGTATGTCTTCAGATGCGTTTTTAAAAGCGGCCCTTGAATATCATCGGCAACCTGTTCCGGGAAAGTTGAAGGTTGTGGCGACCAAACCTTTGGGAACCCAAAAAGACCTGGCCCTTGCCTATTCTCCTGGCGTTGCAGCGGCTTGTGAGGCCATTGCAAAAGACCCTTTAGAAGCAGCTTCTCTTACAACCCGCAGCAATCTGGTCGCGGTTGTGACCAATGGTACGGCGGTGTTGGGCTTGGGAGCGATTGGTCCGCTGGCAGCCAAGCCTGTGATGGAAGGGAAAGCGGTTCTTTTCAAAAAATTTGCCGGGCTTGACGTCTTTGATTTAGAGATCCAAGAAAACAATCCTGAAAAATTGGTGGATATCATTGCCAGCTTAGAGCCTACCTTTGGGGGGATTAATCTGGAGGACATCAAAGCGCCTGAGTGTTTTTACGTGGAAGAAAAACTGCGGGAACGCATGAAGATCCCCGTTTTTCATGATGATCAACATGGAACGGCCATCATCGTTGCGGCGGCTGTGTTGAACGGTTTACGCCTTGTGGGCAAGGATATTAGCCAAGCGAAGTGTGTGGTTTCTGGGGCGGGGGCGGCAGCACTGTCTTGTTTAGATTTGATGGTGGCTTTTGGGTTGAAGCGAGAAAATGTTTATGTGGCAGACCAAGCGGGCATCCTCTATGAGGGGCGCGCTGAAAAAATGGATGCTTACAAAAACCGCTATGCCCAAAAGACGGATGCGAGGAAATTGGCAGATGCTATGCCGGGAGCTGACATCTTTTTAGGGCTTTCTGCAGCAGGGGTCGTGACCCAGGATATGGTGAAGGCCATGGCGCCTTCTCCGCTTATTTTGGCGCTCGCTAATCCTGTGCCGGAGATTTTACCGGAAAAGGTACGTGAAGTGCGCGACGATGCGATCATTGCGACGGGTCGTTCAGACTATCCCAACCAAGTCAACAATGTGCTGTGCTTTCCTTATATTTTTCGGGGCGCCTTGGATGTGGGGGCAACGCAGATTAACGAAGCTATGAAGATGGCGTGTGTGCAGGCCCTTGCAGATTTAGCTTTGGCAGAGCCCTCCGACGTTGTAACCTCAGCTTACGGAGGAGAAGAACAGCATTTTGGCCGTGAATACCTTATCCCTAAGCCTTTTGATCCAAGGCTCATCACCCAGCTTGCGCCAGCTGTTGCCAAGGCTGCGATGGAGACAGGGGTGGCAACCCGCCCGATTGAGGATTTTGAGGCCTATCACCAAAAACTCTCTGAATTTGTGTTTCGCTCAGGGATGATCATGAAACCGGTGCTTGCCAGCGCAAAGCGTGATCCTAAGCGTGTGGTGTATGCAGAGGGAGAAGATGAGCGCATTTTGCGGGCTGTTCAAACCGTTGTGGATGATGGGATTGCGTATCCTATTTTAATCGGGCGTCGTGAGGTGGTTTCGATGCGCCTCAAAAAGCTGGGGCTTCGGCTGAAGCTAGACAAAGATTTTGAATTGGTTGATCCAGAAAATGATGGTCGTTATGGAGATTATTGGCGGACTTACCACCACTTGATGGAGCGTAAAGGCATCACCCAGGACCACGCAAAAACCATTTTGCGCACAAACACAACCGTGATTGCAGCGTTGATGACCCAAAAAGGCGATGCGGATGCAGCGTTGTGTGGCCCTGTGGGGCGTTATGAACATCATTTAGTACACCTAAAAGATATCTTGGGGCTTACCCCGAATAACCGTGTGGCGGCCGCTTTAAGTGGGATGGTGCTGGAAAAAGGATTCTTTTTTTTCTCAGATGGGTATGTGAATCATACGCCAAATGCGGACGAGATTGTTGAAATCACCATGATGGCGGCCCAACACCTTCGGCATTTTGGGCTTGTTCCAAAGATTGCGCTGTTGTCTCACTCTAATTTTGGGTCTTCTTCCAGCGAGTCTTCTTCAATGATGCGCAAGGCCCTGGAAACCTTGAGTTTGTTGATGCCAGATGTTGAGCTGGAAGGGGAAATGCATGCAGATGCGGCGCTTAACCCTGAGATTCGGCAACGTATTTTCCCAAACTCCCGTCTTAAAGGCGTTCCTAATTTGTTGATTTTTCCCCAACTAGAATCTGCGAACATTGCCCTTAACATCGCTAAGGTTTTGGGGGATGGCCAGTCCCTTGGGCCTATTTTGTTGGGGTTGCAAAAACCAGCCCATATCTTAACACCATCGGTCACGTCTCGGGGTATCGCGAATATGACCGGGATCGCAGTGGTGGATGCTCAAAAACATCAAAGTGAGCAAACTTTTTATTTTTCCCAAGACGATATGCAACTTGAGCAGGGGGGATAATGGAGCGACAACCTTCTTTTTCTGATTCCCATCAAGAGGGGCATTCAAACCATGATTTAAATCATCTGGTAGCTCTGCTTGAAAAATCATTTGAAGAAGCAAACGTCTCTCCCCAGCCGCCTGAGGAACTCTGCGAGGTTGTTGAGTTACTCGATGCGCTCCACCCTTCGGATACGGCCCGTCTCATTCAATACCTTCGAGGCGATCACCGTTTACAGTTGATGGATCTGTTGAGAGCACGTCTTAATCCAGAAGTCTTAAGCTTTCTAGATGAGACAGTTCGAAGTGAAGTGCTCAGCTTTTTAGGGACAGAAGAGCTCGCAGAAGCCCTCGCTCGCTTGGAGAGCGATGATGCGTTTTTGATCCTTGAAGAGTTGGAAGAAACCAGGCGTCAAGAAGTTTTAGAAGCATTTTCTTCTAAAAATCGCGCTATTTTTGAAGAAATCCTCACCTATCCAGAAGATAGCGCAGGCCGCTTAATGCAACGGGAGCTGGTGGCGGTTCCCTCATACTGGACAGTCCAGCAAACCCGACAATTTATCCTGGAAAACAAACATCTGCCAGAGCATTTTTATAACGTTTTCATTGTAGATCCAAAGCACCATCCTTTGGGGGTTGTTCCCTTGAGCAAGTTGCTAACCACAGCCCCTGAGATATCTCTGACAGATGTGATGCACACAGATTTGCATCGGATTATGGCGACCGTTGACCAAGAAGAAGTGGCTCAAGTTTTTCGTCAATATTCCCTTGTTTCTGCCCCTGTGGTGGATGCATCGGGTCGGCTTTTGGGAATCATTACCGTGGATGACGTGGTGCACGTTATTGATGAAGAGGCCGAAGAAGACATCATGCATCTTGCAGGTGTTTCAGAGTCGGATTTTTATGCGCCGATTCTCAGCACCAGCTTTGCCAGAATTCGCTGGCTTTTGGTGACGCTGATCAACACGCTGATCGCCTCTGGCGTCATTTCCCAATTTCAAACAACCCTTGAGAAAAAAATTGCCGTGGCGGTGTTGATGCCGATCGTAGCGGCGATGGGGGGGAATTCTGGTATGCAAGTGGTG
>JBOFKH010000187.1:0-1631 GCA_051657225.1 Alphaproteobacteria bacterium | reverse complement strand
ACCAGCTGAAAGCCCTGGATGGGTTTATCGAAAAGCGAAACGCCCTTGCCCAGCGTTATGTTCAGCTTTTGGGGGCCCTGCCTCAGCTTAAGCTTCCCCCCATGCCACCGAAGGGAGTTCTCCACAATTGGCACTTGTTTGCGCCTTTGATTCAACCTGGTGGAGGGCTATCACGGGATGAAGTAGCGCAGCGCTTGAAAATACACTATGGCATTGGGACGGGCATTCACTATGTCCCCCCACACACCTATAGCTATTACCAACATCAATTTGGCTTCAAAACAGGGCAATTCCCTGAAGCGGAGCGCATTGGGGAACAGATTTTAAGCCTTCCTCTCTTCCCCGATATGACAGAAGCTGATCAAGATCGAGTTGTGAAGGCCCTTAAAGGTATATGGAGATGAATGCGCCCATGACCCAGGATGCGGTAAAAACAGACGGCAAAGAACCTTTTTTATCGGTGGTGGTGCCTGTTTATAATGAAGAAGCGAACCTGGATGAGCTTTATAAGCGTTTAACAACCGTGTTAGACCAGACAGGGCGCTCCTATGAGATCATCCTTACCAACGATGGAAGTAAGGATAAAAGCAGCCAGATATTAAAGCGGTTCTTTGAAGAACGCCCCCACCAGGTTCGCGTGATTGAATTCAACGGTAACTATGGCCAGCACATGGCCATTATGGCTGGGTTTGAGCTTTCAGAAGGTGCGTTTGTCCTCACCATGGATGCTGACCTTCAAAACCCCCCTGAGGAAATCCCCAAGCTTTTGGAGTTAGTGGATCAGGGGCATGACTATGTAGGAAGCTATCGCCTGCTGCGCCATGACAGCTGGTTTCGAACCTACGCCTCCCGGCTGGTGAACTGGATTCGGGGGAAAGTGACCCAAATTCAAATGCGAGACCATGGATGCATGCTGCGGGCCTATAGCCGGGCGATCGTGGATGCTGTTGTTATGTCCCCAGAAACAGCAACGCTGGTCCCCATGCTGGCTTATACCTTTGCGGCGAATCCGACGGAGGTGGGGATTGAGCACGTTGCTCGAGAAAACGATGCGTCCAAATACAACCTCTACAAATTGCTGCGGCTTAATTTTGATTTGTTTACGGGATTTTCCTTGGTGCCGCTCCACGTGTTCACCTTTTTTGGGATGTTTGTCTCGTTTTTGAGCAGCCTGCTTGTGGCTTATCTGTTGTTACGACGCTTGTTCCTGGGGCCAGAAGCAGAGGGCCTCTTCACCCTGTTCGCCATCCTTTTCTTCCTGCTCAGCATTGTCATCACAGGCATTGGCATGCTGGGAGAATATATCGGACGAATTTACCAAATCGTCCGCCAGCGCCCACGCTTCCTCATCCGAGAAATTTTGAAAGAAATTCAGGAGAATCGCTAGAGACAGAGTAGCAACCCAAAAGCAGCTCCGACTTCGACACAATCTAAACTTTACACTCTTGAAAAGCCGACAGGTGGGGACGCCAGTTGCTGATTTTTGATACTTTGTGGTTGCATTTTATGCGGGAGGGCGCTCTATTTCCCTCCCCTTACAACATATAGTATTTTCCTATATAGTTAATAGGCATTGTCCTATTATTTCTTGCAAGTTAGTTTGGCAATTTTGAAGAAGCGGTTTGAGTCTT
>JBOFKH010000186.1:0-1106 GCA_051657225.1 Alphaproteobacteria bacterium | reverse complement strand
CGTGCGAGTTGTTAAATGTCTTGCTGGCACTTCGGAATTCTGCTAGAATTGCAAAAGCAAAAAAATACCGCGATCGCGAATTACCAAAAAGCGACTGCGGTATTAAAATAAAAAACCTAGAATCATCGTACCCTATGGAGCTAAGAAATTACCAAAAAGATTTTTGCAGTCGAATACTGAGTCATTTTGCCAGTGGACAAAAACGAGTGTTGGCACAAATGCCAACTGGCGGAGGCAAGACGCAGGTTTTCAGCGCGATCGCAGCCAAGTTTGTCAGTTTTGAGAAAAAAGTTTTGATTCTTGCTCATCGAGAAGAGTTAATTTATCAGGCAGCAAATAAAATCAAAGAAGTTTGTGGTATTGAGGCAGGCATAATCAAAGCTTCAGAAAAAATGGATTTGCGATCGCCAATTCAAGTAGCAAGCGTGCAAACTCTAGCCCGTCGCCTAGAAACATCTCAATTTAAAGCATTGAAGTGTGACTTGGTTGTTGTTGACGAAGCTCATCATGTGGTCTGTAGTACGTATCAGAAAATACTAGACGAAATGCCAAGAGCTTACTGTCTAGGGGTAACAGCTACTCCCTCTAGGTTGGATGGGAAGGGGTTCAGAGAAGTTTTTGATGAGATTGTTTGCAGCATATCGCCAAAAGAATTGATAGAACAGGGATATCTGAGTAGATACAAATTGTTTGCCGATAGTAATCCCATGTCAACAAAAGGGCTGAAGATAGCTAATGGGGATTATAGAGCAAGCGACGTAGCCAAAATCAATGATGCGATCGCAGTATCGAAAAACTTGGTTGAGTCTTATCAGAAGCATTTACAAGGAAAACGATGCCTTGTTTTTGCGATAAATGTGGCTCATTCGAGGGTAGTCGCAGATGCTTATAGCAAAGCAGGAGTTGAAGCTGTTCATCTGGATGGGCAAACAGATAAGCGAATCAGGAAATCTGCAATAGAAGCGTTTGCCAGTGGAGAGGTAAAGGTATTGTGTAATGTTGAATTGTTCACGGAAGGAACAGATATTCCAGCTTTAGATGGAGTGCAGATAGCTAGACCTACTGCGTCTTTAGCAATGTGGCTACAGATGGTTGGAAGAGTGCTA
>JBOFKH010000185.1:0-4030 GCA_051657225.1 Alphaproteobacteria bacterium | reverse complement strand
GATGATATGAAAGAAAAATCGTAAATTATATGATTGTTAGGGTCGACTCTTCTGCTAACAGAAGAGATTATTTTGAGGGAGTTTTTTTGCTCAAAAATTTTTTCGCTATAAACCCCGCCCTTCAACTCTAATGCGACTTCGAAATGCGAGCTCCTTGCGGATTTTAAATTTAGGTCGCTCAACCTAAAAGATTTCCCCTCGCCGTCTTTTCTCTCAAGCTCACATAAACTCTCAGAAATCACCTTAGGGTCGGTTTCCAAAGTAAGTTCGCTTATTTTTTTTGTTTGAATTTCCACAAAAAACCTCCTTAATAGTTTTGTCCGTTTATTTTTAGCGACTTCAAAAAAACCCCCGCAGGCAGGAAGCCTTTGAAAAACTCCTTGTCGCTTTGATTATAAAAAAATCCAAACGATTCAAGATATCTTAAATATTTGCCACTCTCATCTTCAGCCTTTCTCAGCCTAACCCCTGACCCTAGTGAAGACGGGTATTTTAGCAATGAACTTTCAATTGAAATTAACTCGTCTTTAATTGCAAGAACTCTCTCAGATGGGGTGAAATTTAAGTCTCGCAAAAATTTAGTAAAAGAATTAGAAGCGCCTTCTACGGTTATTCCTATCCAGCCTGCCCCCTGAATATAGAAGTTTTTGCTTTCCTTGATTTCAATTTTGCTCTGCTTTCCATAAAAAGCCCAAAGTATATAATAAAGACTAGCTAGAGTTCCTTTGCCTGCAAAGGCTTTTACAAGGTATTTAAACGATTCTTCATTGAAGGCAGGAATAACCTCGGCAAATTCTACCGATTTTTCAATTCTATTGTAAAACCATTGAGAATTTTTAAAGTTCAAAAGTACAACAAGGTCGAAATATAGCTTGTTGTATGCTATATTCAATATTTCCTTCATTTTTTCAAAGGCAATCTGATAGTCGTTATATACAGGTTGATAGCTCATAATATTTCCGTTATTTGAATCGAATCTTCCGATGGTATAACATATTTTCGAAAGCCTGCTTCTATATCTTCGTAAATGTAGGGCTCTTCGACTGAGAGAGCGTATCCTACGATAAAATCGCCTGCCACAGGGAAATCTTGCGTAGAGATAAATTCATCCATAAAAATTTTAGTAAAGGCGTTGTGCGCATTAAACCTTTGCAGGAAAAGCTTTCTGCACTCTTCGATATTTAAAATTCCCCCTCCTTTTGACTTCCAAGAAATATTGAAAAAAATAGGGATATAGTCAGATTCCCGCAAAGCCCTGTACCAATGCGTTTTAAATCCAATTTCGTTGTTTGGGTCGTCCTCTGCATCAACCAACCTTACAGAGATTTCGGAATATTCAAATTCTGGGTGGATTGTAATAATCCCAGCTCCTATCCCCCTAAAAGCCTCCTTAAATCCCGCTTCCCCTTCCATTGGTGAATCGATCCAAATATCTATTGCGCCCCCATACTTGCCTTCCTGTACATTATTTGAAGGGTAGTATTTTTCCTGAATTAAAATAGATTTACAAAAAGGCGCAAAATCTTTATACAAATTGTTGTATGTGCAACCATTTGATTGCTCTATAAAGAGCTTGTTTTCAAATATATATTGAAAAAACTCACTCTGAAGCCTTGCATATATGAGGTTTAGTTCTTCTATCTTCGCAATAGAAGCTTTCGATTCCAAATATGAATTTGTAAGAATATATTCCTCTAAAGTGAGACTGGTATTGAATGTGCGATTATGCGCATCTAAAAAATCGTTTATTATTCGTTCGGGGGTGCTCGGAAAAAATCCAAGCCTAGGAGAAATTGGCATCGAGAACCTCCTCTTCTATTTTTATTTCAATAGAGAGGGACTTTCCCCTTGAGCTATCGTATGTAACTACACTTCCGATGCTATCAATAGAAGAGTTGATTTTAAATTGAGAAAGGTATTGAATTATTTGACTACTGAGGGTTTCTTCCGTATTTAAGTCAAAATCAAGATATTTCGTAAAATCAATTCCAATTTGTGTAAAATAAGAGTCTGAAGGCTTGGTCTCAAGAAGCCTCTTTGCTCTTATACAGTCAGTGTTTTTAAACACAAAGTCTTTACCATTAGGCTCTAGATAGTACTCTTTCATTTAAACCTCCTTAAAGTTAGTTCTGCTTTGATTTTAGATATGCTCGCAATTAAGCTTGGGAGAGCCAAAGCCCATTGTGTCGCGGTTTCAGGTCTACCACTCATTCCCTTTGTTATAGCTTGAATAAATTCGTTAAAGCCTTTGCCAGCAATTGATTCAATAGCGTCGAAGTATAGGTTTGAGTCTATGATTACGGAGGAAGGTAGCAGTGGAGAAAAAGAGAGGGAATAGTCGGAAAGTTCGAACATTCCCTTAAGTTTATCAATTCTAACAGACCCGCTGCAAATGTAGTTTGGAACAGAGTTTATAAGAATAAAGTCATTTAAAAAAGGCTCCTCTTTGAGGATAATGCAGTCGACCTCCTGCCTAAACAAGGAAAGCCTGTTGCCAACTGCCCCTACGCTGTTTTTGTTGTCAAAAAGCCCAAAATGTTCGTAAAATTCAGACTTTGAGCCGCAAAAATTAGATGGAAGAATAAATCCAAAAAAAGAACTACCTAATGGAAGGTAGTTTTGAGGAAAAGGTCTAAAATCCTTTGTAGAAGGGTTATTGAAGAAGCTATCGTATTTTCCTTTTTGTAAAATTTTCACAAAGCCTCCTTTTTACATAAGATGTCTTTAGAGCTTCCCTCTCTATAGAAAGTATAACAGAAAACGTCTGTACAATATTTCGCAGTTTCATTTTGCTTTAAAAAGACCAACTGTCCATCGACTGTAAGGTAATTCCCCCTAAAAGCATACTCAGTTGTGGATTTTTCTGAAAGCGTAAAATTGAAGGAATCCTTTTGCCCATCTACGATTTTAATCATAAAACAAGCCCCCCGTCTCCTAAATTGTACTTCCATAGCTGAAATCCTATGTTCATTTGCTCTTCACTCGACCCTTGCTCCATAGGGAAGTTCGTGAAGGAAACATTCGAAACCAATGCTAATGGTATGTAGATTCGATCACCCCAATATATCATAAAGGTTTGCACTTGATTTACAATATCGCCTGTTATTCCTAGCTTAGAAGCATAACCAAGGCTTATAAATAGTGTTTTCATTGCAAAATAGTAACGATAGTATTTGTCCTTTTGGTAGGTTTTGATTGAAATAGTAAATTTGTCCTGAACGTCGTTCACAACAGGCACAATGTCCCTTGAACCAAGCTCGACGTCTTTGTCGAAATTTGCGCTTTCTTCCACGATATTTCCTTGTCCAAAAATAAAACTCTCAACGCCTATCTGAAGAATAACCTCCCTCATTTTCTTCCCCCTCCTACCTTCTTGCCTTTCCTAGTGTTTTCTTTTTGATTTTCAAATTTCGCCTCTCTCGAAATTCGATCCTCCTCTCTTCTTCTCATCTCCCTATCATAGGCAGTTTCTCCGGAAACAAGCCCTTTTAAAAGTTTTATCGCGCCTTTTTTCCCCATTTTTGCCCCTTCTTCAATAGCTACTCCTGAGGAAAGCAAGTCCCATTCTATATTACTAAAGTCTTTTGCACGCAGGCTTTCGCCCATTGAAAGCGCATCTGCGTAGTTTTTCATTTTAGAAGCGTTTATAGAAGATGCTTTTTTGAGGTTTTCCATAAAATTTGAAATTTCTTTTTTAGCAGGAATTTCAGAGGCAAAATCGACCCCAGATGCCTCTGCATTGCTAATAAAACCCTCTTCCTTGTAGTCCATAAGGTCCGCAAGGATTTTTGAGGCTCTTTTTTCTCCAAAGGTTTTTTTTGCTACCTCAAGTCGCTTCTGAGGGTCTTCCATTTCCCTAAACTTCTGGGAAGCCTTTAAAATAAGTTCATCTGCAGAGAGATTGCTTCGATTTATTTTTTTATCCATTAGTTTCGAAAGTACAAAATTTGTGTCGTCTTTTGTCATCCCAGCGCTTGCAGCGCCTTTCAAAACCCCTAACATCTTTTTTGTTTCAAGACCGAACGTCGCG
>JBOFKH010000184.1:0-1154 GCA_051657225.1 Alphaproteobacteria bacterium | reverse complement strand
AAGCGACCCGCAACACTTGGGACTTATTGAAAGTGTTAAACATAACCTGATGAAAAGCGGGGTTTGGAAGTGATAAAGGTTAAACATTTACCGCTTTTCCTGTTGGCTTATGCCGTGTTATCTGGTATTATGTGGCTCTTGGTTAAAGCAGGGTTTCCCATCCTTGCCCCTTACTTTTGGGACTTGATGAAATGATAAAAAAGGTGTTGCTTTCATCTTTGGTTGTGTTATCATTATCTGGCTGTCAAACAACGCCCCCGCAAACGTGGCATAACTTGACAGACTCAGAGGGAAACCTTATTTTTATTGGCGATGTAGTTTACTCTATTTGAGGTAGTGTTATGAAGTATAAAGACGTTTTCTTTATCGGTTTGGGCGCAACTGTTATAACCTCTATTATCAGCGCCCTTGTTTATGTCGGGTCTATGGGGTTAATGGTTGCCCTTGAAAAGCTCTTTCCGTCTTGGTTCCTGTTGTTGGTTGCCTTTGGCTTGCCCATTGCGGTAAAGCTGGCCCTCTTTATGCGGATAGTTGCCGACACATTTACCCCGTTTCGCCCTGTTGCGGCTTATGCTAAACTGTTGGGCATTACCTTTTTAGGTAGCTGTTTTGTGGTGTTCCTGTCTACTACGGGGCAAAACATGAATGTAGTTTCTTTGGTTATCTTTTGCTTTACTTTTAGCCCTTGGTCTGCTGCTGTTGTGCTCAAACACAAGCGCAACCCCTCAATGATGGCGGAAGATGGCTCATTTTTCAACGTGAACAAGGTAAACTAATAATGAAAACCATTATCATCTGTTTGGCCTTGGGCCTGTTGTCGGGTTGCTCTGTTAACGTTGTTGTTATCAAGGGCTCTGATGTTGGCATTGCTAACGAGAAGGCCGCCAGCCGTGCCCCTTCCATCTGGGATAACTACCAATACGCCGAGGCATTGCGGCGGGAAAGCGGGGCAGTTATTAGCGGTAAAGAAAGACAGTTTGTAAAATAAGAAATGGGGAGCCCTTCGGGGCTCTTTTTTTTTTGGCCTGTATAGGGACTCATTTGAAACTTGTATTTAAAATGTATGTTTCCTGGTAGGCTGGCCCGATTTCCGCCCCTCTTAGGCCGTCCGACCCTCTAACCCTTCACCCTTTCACCCCCTGCCCTCAACTATT
>JBOFKH010000183.1:0-3628 GCA_051657225.1 Alphaproteobacteria bacterium | reverse complement strand
AAACAGAACCGCAAGCTTCAATGAGGGGAAGAAATGTCTTAAGATCAACGCTCGCTCCACCCACAAGAACACCAGAGATACCAGAAATTTTCAAGAAAGTTTGGACATTTTCTGCTGTGACGGAACCGCCATAAAGAATCGGAACAGTTTGAGCGGTATAGGGAAAAAGCTTTTGAAACGTTTGTTGGATGCAATGCGCCATCTGTTGAACGGCTTCAGGGGAGGGGGTTTTTTGTGTGCCGATGGACCAGAGGGGTTCATAGGCAATCAACAAAGAATCTGGGTTTTTTAAACCCTGAAGGGCTTCTTGTAGCTGTTGGGAAACGCTTTGTGTCTGTTGACCTTCCTCCCGTTGCTGCTGCGTTTCTCCTACACATAAAACAACTTTAAGTCCTGCTTCTACCCCGCGAGCAAGTTTTTGCTGAAGGCATGCTGCGTCTTCCCTATGGTGCTGACGTCTCTCGCTGTGGCCAACCAAGACAAAGGTGCAGCCCATATCTTGCAGCATCTCAGCGCCCACATCGCCTGTATAAGCTCCTTGGGTAAAAGGTGCACAATCCTGGCCGCCTAAGAGAAATTTTCTATCAATTGATGATTTAAAAGCTGCAAGAAAAGGAAAAGGAGGACACACTCCAATTTTTAAGGAAGGCGACTGAGATTCGCCCAGAAAAACCTGAAGACCCTCAGCAAAATGCTGAGCATGGGCCCAGGAGCCCTTCATTTTCCAATTCCCGATAATCCAAGGCGTTGGTTCCACCCTACACCCCTCTATTGATCTCAGCCACAAACCCTTTAAGCAGCTGCTGCTGCAGACACCGCCACATTGGCTTTTTTAAACCGTCTGTACAAAGGGAAAAGATCAGGTGAAACATCATTGCGGGAAAGCCTGCTCAGGTAAGCGTCTAACCCACCCTTATGCTCAATGGTCCGGATGGCATGGGTAGAGATTCTCATTCGAACTGCAGTTCCAAGCACGTCACTGGTGAAAGAAACAACCTGAAGATTGGGCAGATAACGACGCCTCGTTTTGTTGTTAGCATGGCTAACATTGTTCCCAAAAACTGTTTTTTTCCCCGAAATCATACAACGCCTAGACATTTCGTCTTTCCCTCTCATTTTCCAAAAAATGATTAAAACCGGACTCCATCCTCAACTACAAAGCTAAAAAAGTCAAGCGGTAACCCCAGTTTATTTTTTTAAGGCATGCCACGAAAAGCGCTGGATAAAATGATTTACTTTTTTCCAGAAAACGTTTTTTAATAATAATAACTATTATGAAACACTATGAGATAAAAATTTTGAGTAGGCTGAGGTGTCGTGGACTGGGACAGATTACGTGTTTTTTTTAAAATTGCTGAAATAGGGAGCTTTTCCAGAGCAGCGGAAGTGCTTTATATTAGCCAATCTGCCCTCAGCCGACAAGTAGCACTTTTAGAAAAAGAGCTTAATTGCGTGCTTTTTTACCGAATCCCTAGGGGGTTAAAATTAACCCACAAAGGAGAGCTTTTATACAAAACTGTTCAAGAAATTACTGTGCAACTCGCCTCAACAGAGATGATGTTGATCGAAAACAAAGATGCCCCAAGGGGTGTTGTGCGTGTTGCGGTTACGCACGTTTTGGGGGTTCACTGGTTTTCAGAGCAGCTGTTGGAATTTAGCAAGCGGTATCCCGAAATTCATTTCCAACTTACGTTTACAGATTGTGAGGTGAATTTAGCATCTAAACAGTATGATATCAGCATCACCCTGTCTCCTCCTTCAGATCCTGATTTTATTACCTCAAAACCAATGCCAAGTGCTGCAGGTATTTTTGGAAGCAAAGCCTATCTAGAAAAACAAGGAACCCCAACTTGTATTAAAGACTTGGATCAGCATCGTCTGATGATTTTTCAAGAAAAAAGAACGGATCCTACTTTTTTATCTCATTTTCGGTGGTTGCTTGAGGTTGGGCGTCCGTCCCAAAAGCCACGTCCCCATGTTTTAGCCCTCAATAGTTTCCAAGGGCTTTATTATGCTGCCCAAAAAGATCTTGGGCTTGTGCAGCTTCCCCTATTTCTTGTGCCTCCAGAGGACAACCTGGTTGAGGTGTTGCAGCAAGAAAGTAAGCCTTTGGTCTTTCGTTATGTAGCGTGCACACGCCATTCACTCACGCTCAAGCGGGTTTTCATTTTTCGTCAATACATCCTTCAAAAATTAAACGCGTTCTTTCAACAAAACGCCTCTCATTCTTAAAAAGTTTATAAAATAGTAACAATAATTAATAATTTGTAAATTTTTTTTCTACATAATCAATGCTGGATAATAGAATTATTTCTTCGTAGGGTTGAGACTGAGGAGGCCAGTGTATCCTTACCTTACGTCCATTTGTTTGAATGGACTCTCTGTCAAAAAATATCTTCCAACGAAGATCCCTAAGAGATAATGATAATGGGGGAGAATAAACATGCTTACGATAAAATCTAAACTTATGGGAACTGTAAGCGCTGCCCTTTTGAGCAGCTCACCTATTTATTCAGGTAAACCTTTCTATGGACAAG
Organism: Alphaproteobacteria bacterium; assembly: GCA_051657225.1. Lineage (GTDB taxonomy): Bacteria > Pseudomonadota > Alphaproteobacteria > Holosporales > JBOFFI01 > JBOFFI01. Next base: position 1,091 of record JBOFKH010000183.1, on the reverse strand, counting down.
ATAACCCTGAAACAACATCTCCAAAGAATTCCCCTTCTAGGCGCACCGAAACAACCAGAACCAGAACAACGAGCGAAACGTCAGAAGAACGAAGGATTGAGACGAGCGGAAATATTTCCAGAGAAACAACTTCTACCACAACAACCTCTGTAACCGAAAGAACGTCTGTGACCCAAACAAATTCTGCTGAAGGGGGACAGCAACGGTCGTCTTATGGCCATAATTCAGAAAGCCTTAGGCCTTATCAAATAGGTCCAAAAAAACAAAATGATTAAGGGGCAAGAAATATCTATAAATTTGAATTTCGCAAAGGAATAAATTTCACCTTGATTCTTTGTTTTTCTTCCAGCATTTTTCTTTTATAAAGAAGGTGAATCTGTAGGGTAACGCAAAAATGCGGTTGTAATCGTTAAAAAAGGAGTTTCCTTCATGCATGCATCAATCTCCGCCCATGATTTTTCTTCAGAGCAACCTAACCTTTGGTGTTTTGAAGACCTCGTTGCACCCATAAAACGTGAAAATTTTTTGAAGGACTACGTAGATCAGCGTCCTCTTTATGGCAGAGCACCTTATCCCCACCGTTTTAATAATCTTATGTCTTGGGAAATTTTGAATGAACTGCTCTCAATTCCTTTGCTTTGGACACCTCAAACGCTCCAACTGGCTTTAGAAGGCAAGTGCCTAGAGCCTCGCTTCTATTGTCAAACGGTAACAAGCCTTAATGGTCCGGTCCTCCGCCCAAATCCGAAGCAAGTGATTACCTATCTAGAACAGGGAGCTTCCCTAGTTTGCAATGAGCTAGAAAACATGACACTTGCTCTGCGGAGCATGGGACGTTTGCTCCAAGAAACTTTTTGTGGAAAAGTGCAGGCAAATTTATATTTATCCTGGAAACAAAAACAAGCTTTTAAAAGCCATTTTGATACCCACGATGTCTGGGTTTTTCATATCTTGGGAAAGAAAAAATGGACAGTTTATCAAGGACGCTATGATGCTCCCCTTCCCCATCCTGCATTTAAGCAATTTGGGCAAGCCTATCATGATCAAGCCAAGGGAGAGATCGCCTTCCAAGCAACCCTTGAACCTGGTGA
>JBOFKH010000182.1:0-4175 GCA_051657225.1 Alphaproteobacteria bacterium | reverse complement strand
TAGTAGCTCTTCTACCCCTTTCAAGATTATCTCTGGTGTATTCTGGTTCTGTTCCGTCAGCTCTGTTATTCTGTCTTCTGTCTTTTCGTTCAACTCCGTTAGCTTCTGTAATGTCTCTAGAATCTGTTGCTCTATGGTCATTGCTTGAACTGACATAATTCGACTCCTGGATAAGGTCTAGTGCGTTTGGTTGTGCGTTTGATTTCTCAACCCATTTCCTGAGTTGTTCTAGGTTCTCTGTATAAACACTTAGGTTTAATTTCTGCCTAGAAATTTTGACGTAGAATGGCTCCCGACTTGAGGTCGGGTCATTTGTGGCTGAGACGATTACCCTTAAAACCGATTGGCCTTGAGCCCGATATGAGGTGCTAACCCAATTTGAATCAACATGGATGGGTTCTGATAGTGAAACGCTGTGAGTTACACCTTTCTGGTCCACTACTTCCATGGATTGTTTATTGATGGCGGTGACCGTGAGCGCTTTACCGTTAAGTCGTCCGATCGCCTTTTCCGATGCGGTCCATCGTAATTTGTCGCCTTTCGCGATATCCAGCTTTTGCCCATAAAATACGTCCTTATCTTTATAAAGTGCAGGGTTAAATCTGAGGGTGCGCCCCCCCATGCTGCTTACAATCACTTCATCGCCATCTATCCCCTCAACTTTGTAGAGTTCCCCCTTGGATAGCTCTGTAGTTTTGTAATCGGTGCGGAATTTAACGTAGTCTCCTACCGTATAGTTTTCAACTCGTCTGGATTCCTCTTCAGTAAATTGTCGCGATACCAAAATATCGACTTTGGTTGATTTGCCTAACTTTTTTTTTTCCGAAGACCTGCTCTAATCGCTTTGGTGATATTGGCCCGCTCCTCGTTGGTGCCAGAAACAAGCAACGTTTTTTCGCGCTGTTTATCGCTTAGGGCCAAGTATTCGTTAGCGATCGCCTCTGCTCGGTCTTTACTGTTCCCAATCTCTTTGATGTATCCGTTTTCCTCTAATAGTTTTAGGGCTCCTTCTCCATCTCCCTTAGCAATCAGTTGAACGGCTTCTTTTTGAACGCTTCCGCCTTGGCGAACAATTTCTTTGATTCGATGGGTTGTGGCTCCATGGTCTATTAATGCCCTGAATGGACTGCCTGCTTGGATTGCTGAGTTTTGACCTTTGTCTCCTACTAATAGCAATCGTGCGCCGACACTATCTGCCTTTTTCTGCATTTTTAGCATCATCTGAGAGCTAAGCAAGCCGCCTTCATCAACAATCCAAAGCTGGTCCTTTTTGAACTCTGGCTTTGACAAAATTAATGATTGAACTGTACTGGCTTCAATTCCTAAGGATGCTTCAAGCTCTTCCGCCGCTGGGATTGTGGGCGCAAAGCCTTTGATTGTTACACCTGTCCCTTCAAGTTGCTTAGCCAATTCTTTTAAAGCCGTAGTTTTCCCTACTCCAGAAAGTCCATACCAAATCTGATGCAAATCCTTTGATTTCAAGGTTGATACGACGGCTCTAGTCTGGCCCTTATTTAGATCTGACATGCCTTCAGTCTTAGGGCTTTTGACAAATGGTTCAGCCTTGCGCTGGCCATTCATCCATCGTCGAATAATCTCGATTTCGCGCTTCAGTGCTGGCGCGGTGGTGAATGAGTCTTCGCCGCCGTGAGGAATAAGGCTTTTATTCCTGTCAATTGCTTGAGTTACTGGCTCTACTGGGAATTTGGTCCGTTTTACGTGCTTGAATGCGTATTGGTAAATTTTACTTTTGGTGAAACTGACAGATCGCTCTGACCAATGTGCGATCGCGCTTTCAACCTCAGCCTCAGCCTCTCCTGCGTTGACTCTGACATTCTTTGGCTTACTTGAATCAAGCGATCCAATTCCATGGCGCTGTGCCTCTTCTCTCCATGCGTCCTGGAGGTCTTCAAGTTTTTGCCCTACGTCTGTTTTGGCCTTGCGAGTGCTGAGTACAGCCTTTTTCTTATTCTCTGAATTCAGTGTCAATCCAGCATCTTTGACCTTTTTCTCAATTGCTTTATGGCGCTTTGAAAATGCTTCAATCTGTTTGCGGCTGTACCCTTTTAGCTCAAATCCATCCTTTGTAATCTCAATCTCATACCCTAACGCTTGGGCTTTCTCAGCTAAAACCTGTCTGTAATGACTCCCCAGCCATCCGGCATTCACTAATGTCTCGTGCCGGAGCGATCGCCATTTCCCGTCCGGTCCCTCTGTGCAATTCATCACGTAAGCATGAGTGTGCAGGTTAGGGTCTCCATCCCTAGATGTGTGATGCGGGATTAGCGCAACCGCAATATTTTTGGTCGAAATGACTTGGCGATCGCCGTCTTTCTGAATTCTGGCTTGTCCATAATATTCCTCAGCCACATCAAGCGTCTCTTTGACTGCTTCCATGTGGGCGTCAAACAACCGCTGGTCGCCACCAATATGCAATCCCATCGAAACACTTTTAGGCGCTGAGAACACAAGATCATGACCGTATCTCTCATGGTCTGCCGATTTTGGCCGTTCCCATCTGACTCTATTTTCCTTGGCCTCTTCCTGTCCTGGCTTGTAGCCGTGCGACAAACTCCTAAAGTCTTCTTTACTAACAACTCCGCTTAGCCCCAATGCGGTCGCAGCTTTCCCATGCCAAACCGCATGGGTCATTTTGTCAACTTCGGATATAACTCCATCTTCTGTGTAGTACTTATCCTGACCTTCGACAAGCGACTCGTCTTTTTCGTAATAGTCAACAACCTCCTGAACGCTGGACGCGATCGTTTTTATAACCAGTGTCATGAGACCTCCATGCTACAGAAATACTACAAAACGTAAACCCAAAAGACGTAAATTTGCGCTACATTTACTTAAGTATAGCTGCCATCTTGCAACCTCGCAGTGGTGATGGGTGTATAAAAATTTTTTTCTGTGATCTTCGCTTGAGTTATTTCCTGAAACCTTTATTCGTCAACACTTTCGGCTTGTACGTTGCAGAAATTATCCGTTTCGATCCGTTTTAATCCATAATTGTTCGTCAAAAGTGCTGAAAATGTGTTAAAAATAGGTCAAAATCCGTTTCCGTCCGTTTTGATCCTTTTTTATCCGCTACTTGACAAATGCATCCGTGGTCGTTTATACTGGTTTTTGTTGGTTGAGAAAGTTTTTGATTGAGAGGTTGGGGATGACGATCAATAAAATTTTGGTCGCTGCCATTAAGCGATCGCCTAGTTTTATGCAGAGAAAGACTCAAGGTGGACTGGTGTTTGTTTTAATCCTGTTTTCTCTTGTCATGCTTGTTGACTATGGCGCTTATAGATTGACTGGAAGCGAGTCAATCGCAGACCGTTCTTGGTTTGTGTCATTGGTGCTGGCGGTAAGTGCTTCTATCTATCTCTCGAAGATCTACGATAATAACTTTTGATTGGGAGGGCGATCATAGTGACTGAGTTTAATGAAAATCAAGATACAGACGGCAATAAATTAGATAGGCATGAAAATCAACGTGTTTATTTTTGGGCAAGGGCGCTATTGGCCTTTCTTAGTGGTTTTGCCTTTTATGGAATGGTAACGTTTGCGTCCATTGCTCCTAGGTTGGATGATCCAGGCTTCAAGAATTCTATTGAATATCGAACTCATTGGGTTGCTTTTCTTGGTGGGGGTGTATTTGGATGCTCGTCACTTCTTTTTCTGCTCTGCTTGCCGTTTTCGGTTAGCGGCTTTAAACCCAAAAACTAATGGCAAAAAGACATTTGTAATGTGGCGAAAAGACAGTTGTGCTTTATTAGATGAGTAAAGAAATGACAATAATCTCTATTTACCCTGGCATTCGTGTTTTGCCATCTGGCAAAGTAATTAATATTGCTGGTGTTGCATCTTACGTTAGCGTTGCAAAAGAACACAATCAAATCTATCAAGCCTATGAGGACGATACAACTCTCTTGTCGTATCACGCCGATGGTACGTATTCAATTATTTCTCACTTTGCAGATGAATTTGGCGATCGCGTGTTTTACCTAGACGCTGGACGCCGTGAAGCAATGCTGTTGCCTGATTTTTTGGAGATGTTAGGTCAATTACCCCCACATGATTCCGAGGTGGGGGTATCTCGGAGAATTTTTGATGAAAATCAATAGCGCTATAAGCGATTATTCTATTGTCCAAAAGCTTGGCCAAAACAGGGCTGGAGGGCG
>JBOFKH010000181.1:0-2013 GCA_051657225.1 Alphaproteobacteria bacterium | reverse complement strand
CGATGGGCTCCTATGATCTCTGAGGCCAATAAGTCCCTTTAGGGAGCTGTCCCTGTTTCTGTCTGCGGACGGGAGTATACGGCACCCACCTGCAGTGCAGGCCCCTGGAGGATATGCAAGCTGACGGCTTTCTGGCTCTCGCAGTTTTTTTATTGCAGAGCTGGTTCTTTCATTAAAATTTTTACGATTGAAAAAAATGCGCATTTTTGAGAGGATGGGTAGCTATTTGTGATGTGCAAAATTTAAAAAACAGAAAGAAGTAGTGGATTCATGAACATATCCCACACCCCCGTTGATCCGATTCCAGGTGATGTAACTCCAGCTGGTGAAGACTATGGTGCGCATTCCATTAAAGTTTTAAGGGGGCTTGATGCGGTCCGCAAAAGGCCGGGGATGTATATCGGCGATACGGATGATGGTTCTGGCCTTCACCACATGGTTTATGAGGTTGTGGACAACGCCATTGACGAATCCCTTGCGGGGCACTGTAACCGTGTGTGGGTCTGCCTCAACGGGGATGGCTCTGTAACCATTCGCGATAACGGACGTGGCATCCCAACAGATATCCACGCTGAAGAAGGTATTTCTGCTGCCGAAGTGATTATGACCCAGCTCCACGCGGGTGGAAAATTTGACCAAAATTCTTACAAGGTTTCAGGGGGGCTGCACGGCGTTGGTGTTTCGGTTGTCAATGCCCTCTCTTCTTTTTTAGAGCTTAAGATTTGGCGCAATGGAAAAGTCCACTTTATGCGCTTTGTGCATGGTAATGCGGTAGAACCATTGGCTCAGCAAGGCGCGGCCCCAGATGGCCAAACAGGAACGGAAATTCGGTTTAAACCATCTGAAGAAACTTTTTCTCAAATTCAGTTCGTTTTTTCAACCCTTGAGCACCGCTTGCGAGAGCTCGCGTTTTTGAACCCCAAGGTAACCCTTGTGCTTCGGGATGAACGCGGGGTAGAACCCCATGAGGTGGTGATGAACTACGAAGGGGGAATCGAATCGTTTGTCCGATACCTAGATCGCAGCAAGTCTCCCCTCCATCACCCACCTATCGCCATGGGTGGCGCAAAAGATGGTATGACCGTAGATGTTGCGATGGAATGGACAGATAGCTACCACGAAACCATGCTGTGCTTTACCAACAACATTCCCCAGCGGGATGGCGGCACGCACCTAGCAGGGTTTCGCGCAGGCTTAACACGGGTGATCAACGCCTATGCCAGCACGCTCCCCACCGTTAAGAAAGATAAGATTGCTTTGACGGGGGATGATATTCGTGAAGGGCTTACCTGCGTCTTATCGGTGAAAGTGCCGGACCCTAAATTTTCTTCCCAAACGAAAGATAAGCTGGTCTCTTCCGAGGTTCGCCCGGTGGTAGAAGGTATTGTAACCGAGCGTTTAGAACAATGGCTTGAGGAACACCCCCAGGAGGGCAAGAAAATCGTTTCCAGGGTGATGGAAGCCGCCCACGCAAGGGAAGCAGCCAGAAAAGCCCGGGAACTAACCCGACGCAAGAGCGCCCTTGACATTGCTTCTCTGCCTGGAAAGTTAGCGGATTGCACAGAAAAAGCGCCCGCAGCCAGTGAAATTTTTATTGTCGAGGGAGACAGTGCAGGCGGAACGGCTAAACAAGGTCGAAATCGGATGTTTCAAGCTATTTTACCGCTCCGGGGGAAGGTGTTGAACGTAGAGCGCGCCCGGTTTGATAAAATGCTGAGCTCGGCTGAAATTGGCACCCTCATCTCTGCTTTGGGAACAGGGATTGGGCCGGATGATTTTGACCCAGACAAGGTCCGCTACCATAAAATTATTTTGATGACAGACGCCGATGTGGACGGAAGCCATATCCGCACCTTGCTTCTCACGTTTTTCTTTCGGCATATGCGTCCCCTCATTGAGCGAGGCTACCTTTATATCGCCCAACCTCCCCTTTATGGCGTGAAACGGGGTTCCTCTATCATTTATCTTAAAAATGAAGGGGCTTTGGAAGATTTTCTGATTCAGGCAGGCCTT
>JBOFKH010000180.1:0-2587 GCA_051657225.1 Alphaproteobacteria bacterium | reverse complement strand
CCTAAATCTAGGTTGAGGTCGCGGCCCGTTTTTCCCTCAACACCCAGAAATTGGAATGCTTGCTCTGTGAAGATGTTGAGGTCTCGACCGGCAAAATCCTCCATGGGTGCGCCTACGCTCCTGTCCTTCCCATTGGCTAGCACAACACTTTCCCTGCGCTGGGAGAGCTTTTGAACCACAAGGTTAATGTCTTCGCCAGCTTGGTTGCGGACGGAGACTTGGTCGAGGGTTCCTTCTGGCACAAAGAAAGTGAGGGAGCCTTCCGCCGCCCGGTTAACCCCTCCCTGTTGGTTCAGGGTGCCCACGGTTGCTGCAGCCACGGCCTGAACCCCAGCTTTGGCAGCGATTTCTTCCATAGGCGCAAGAACCCTGGCATTCGCCAGGGTGTGGAGGAAGAAAATGAGGGAGAGAAATTTTTTCAAATTGCTTTATTCGTAAAGTGTCTCGGTATAAAGCTTATAAAGAAATTCTTCAAAATCTTCAGCCAACAGAACTTGTTCAAAACCGCTGTCATGGTCAGAAAGCCAAACTTTTCCATCTGGATCAACCCCTATGGGGTTGCCACGCCCGTCGTCCAAAACAATATACCAATCTTCAATATCGGGCCAATTTTCAGACCTATAATGCAAGGTTCTATTCACAATACTCCAGCAAAAATTCCCCATTATTTCTAATTTTCTCAAACCATAAATAGGATAGGCACAAAAACAAGCCCCTCCATATGTTTGAAGAAACCGAATATATGCCTCGCTAAATTTTAATCCAAGTTCTGCTTCCGCTTCTCTAATTTCTTCTAATTTGACACCTTCTGCAAAATCTTCAGGAAATTCTTTTGCATGTTCAGCAAGCAAACCCCAGATATTATTTTTGCTCATTCAAAGCACCTCTTCGAATTAATTCTTGTTTAGCTCGTTCTTTATAAAAAGCATTTCTCACTTTATCCCAATCCGCTCTTTGTTCCGGGATAAGCCCAGCGCCTTTTTTATTCCCTAAGGGATGTTGAATTTTAGTCCCTATTGAATGAGCGCTCTCTGGAATTTCAACAATAAAAGCTCCAGGCTCTCGATGATATTGCTGTTGATAATGGTGACCTCTTAAGGCAATTTGATTAATGTCTTTCGGAGCAGTTCCCTTTTTATAAATTTCTCGAAGCGTCCCCTCATCCAAATGCTCTAAATTTCGCACCGCCCTAAACTCCACGCCATCAAAGATCACGCGCCCCTTTTGTTCCAGGGGTTGAATAGAAGAATTTGGCGAAAAGTGAGTTTTGTCAACAACAACTGATCTCTTTGCTGGAGCCTCCAGCTTCTCCACCCGAGAAATCTTAATCGGGCCGGTTAATTTTTTGCCTGTTTTGTTGATGGCTGCGAGGCTTTGGGCTTTGCTTGGAACCAGGGATCCAACGGCGCCAACGGTGAAGGCTGCCCCGTAGGAAGCTAGGGTTTCGCTTGCGTTTATGGATTTGAGGGCATCGCCGGCAACCTCGCCAGTCCACTGGAGGCCTTTGGAAACCCAGTCATTGACCAGGCTCAATTTGCCGTTCGTGAGGGTATCTAATTCCTGATAGGCAAAATCTTTCAGCACCCCTGTGTGGTAGGCGCCCACCAAAAATTGCTCAGCAGAATTCAGATTTTCAAAGCCGACGGCGTGCTCTTTTTCAAGGGCTGCCTGAGTTTTGGCGTCCAGCTTTTCCAGAAGTTCTTGCCCCTCTTCCGTGTTCGCAGCAACGGCCAGGCCGCCCCCAACCGCAGCATGAGGCAAGAAATTATTCTGCAAAGCGGTGTCGGCGGTCACGATGGCTGTTGGGACGTCCTGTTTTGCCAAAAGCGCGCCGGTTGCAGCGGCAATTTTCCCATAATCTGCGCGGGTTTCGCGAGTGAGGTGCTCAGGCAAGGCCTCCGCGACCACTTCTCCAACCACAGAGCCAAGGGCACCGGCGGCGGCGCCTTTGCCAGGATTTTTGGGATCGAGGATCGCGCCTGTGATGGCTCCGAGGCCTGCGTGAAGCGCCTTGTGCTCTGCATAGCTTAAGCTTTCTGCGCCATAGGCCTGCCCGATTTTCGTCGCAGCGAAGCCTCCGACCGTGTTGGCGGCGGTGCTGATCGCTGCCATGCCAAGGGCCTTGTCAGGATCCACGCCACCAAGAGCCATGTTGACCGGCAAGGAAACTGCGGCTTTGATTGCCGCATTTTGAAAATGCTCCCCGAAGGTTTTTGGAGCATCTGGAAGCTTCAAAGTCTGCGTCACATTCTCCACAAGCCCCGCCGTTAAGATAGACGTCGCAATGGCGCGCAAACCCTCGGGCTTGCCCAGGTCCTCCACCGCTTTGCCCACATTTCCCTGGTGGTTCAGGGGGCCCACAACCGTTGAGGCAGCAACGGCCTGCACGCCAGCCTTGGCGGCCACAAAGGCCGCCCCTTTCGTGCCAAACCCAAGGGCCGTTGCGGGTTGGGCCGCCGGCCCCGCGGCGCCCCCCGTAGCCAGGGCGATGCATAAGAGAAAATGCCAGAAGCGCCTCATGGCTGGGTGTACACCGGGCCGCCCTTCAAAATGCGGGATTTGAGTTCTTCTCCACCTTCTCTCACCA